>JANXAF010000029.1 GCA_025062045.1 Thermodesulfobacteriota bacterium | reverse complement strand
TTACGGAGTCATATCCGCAAGTCTCCATGACTGTGGCATGTTTAAAGTCAAAGAGTTAAACGAGGCTCATAGATTCACAGTACGCGGTCCAATGCCTCATGAGGAGCAGGGATACCATCTTTTAAGTTCTTTTAGCACTCTTTTTCGGTGTGCAGAGATTGTCCGCTACCACCACATGTGGTTTAACGGCCATGACGATTATGGGGTTGGCAAAGAGGATGTCCCGCTACAGAGTTACGTTATCCATTTGAGTGACAGGATCGACGTTTTGTGTCGGAGAAATGTTCCCATCCTTGTTCAGCAGGATATCTCCATGATGTGGGGAAACTGGCCATACCAACAGAGATTCTGGAAAAACCGGGGCCACTTACAGAATTTGAAATGTCGATCATAAAAAGCCACACTTATTACTCATACCGGGTACTCGAGTCTGTGCCAGAGATGCAAACGGTTAACCAATGGGCTTCCTTTCATCACGAGAGACTTGACGGCTCCGGATATCCTTTCCA
>JANXAF010000028.1 GCA_025062045.1 Thermodesulfobacteriota bacterium | reverse complement strand
ATTAGCTCAGGTTTCCCCGAGTTATCCCCCTCTTGAGGGTAGGTTACCCACGTGTTACTCACCCGTTCGCCGCTGACTATATGAAGAGTTACCCCTTCACATAGTCCGCTCGACTTGCATGTGTTAGGCACGCCGCCAGCGTTCGCTCTGAGCCAGGATCAAACTCTCATAAGAAATTTGATCTGGCATAGCTGAAACTCTAAAGATTATTAACAGGGCTTACCGAACTTTTCAAAGATCAATCTCTACTAAAAGTTTAGCTCACTACTGTTTGACTTGTCAAGAGGAGTTTTTCTCAAAAATTTTTATAAAGCTATAAATACAACTAAACTTTTAAAAATTAACTTATAAAAACTAACACAATTAATTTATTTTTGTCAACTTATCCCTAATTGCTTTTCTTTTTCTGCTATAATAATCTTTGTTTTTAAGACTGTGTCAGGTATTAAACTTATCGAAGTTATTCCACATTCAACAAGAAACTCAGCAAATTCTGGAAAATCACTTGGTGCTTGTCC
>JANXAF010000027.1 GCA_025062045.1 Thermodesulfobacteriota bacterium | reverse complement strand
ACATCTACGACGAATCAGGAGCTCTCATTGAAATAAGACCAGTTGGAGAAGGATGCTACGAAAAAACAGTATTGAAGAAGTAAACGGTAAAACCAAACTGTAGTCACAATGTAGTCACATGCTTTTTTACTTTCCCCACAGATTCCCTTGGATACATTGCGCCCAGCAGGAGTCGAACCTGCAACCTTTGGATTCGTAGTCCTCATTTGGAATCTTCGCAAATGCTTGATAATTCTTGATTTGCGTGAGGTTGGGGTGTAGTCAAAGAATCGAAATTCTCTTTTAATTTCAATGGGTTAGTGTAGTCAGCGAGTACTTTTTCTCCTGCCCTTTTTAGCTCCCAAAAGGCCACATGGGTATAAAATTGAGTCGTTTGAATCTGCCTATGGCCTAGGTACTGCTGAATCGTCCTCAAATTTATATCCTTTGCGAGCATATGCGTAGCTATAGAATGCCTAAAAATATGGCACGTGACTCTCTTTTTTATGTTCGCTTTTTGTATTGCTCTTTTTATCACCAATTTTACGTTA
>JANXAF010000026.1:299-547 GCA_025062045.1 Thermodesulfobacteriota bacterium | reverse complement strand
GTACACACCGCCCGTCACACCACGAGAGCTGGCTTCATCCGAAGTTGGTGAGCTAACCCTTAAGGGAGGCAGCCAACGAAGATGGGGCTGGTGATTGGGGTGAAGTCGTAACAAGGTAGCCGTAGGGGAACCTGTGGCTGGATCACCTCCTTTCTAAGGAGATGTTGACAGGGCTTACCGAATTTATAAATTTTTTTGTTTTTTGATCTTTGACAAGAAGAGAAAGTGGGTCAAGATAGTAAGGGCAT
>JANXAF010000026.1:0-289 GCA_025062045.1 Thermodesulfobacteriota bacterium | reverse complement strand
CCGATAGGGCAAACTGCTGGACGCGCAAGCGCCAGTCCCGAACCTTGACAACTGCATAGCGATAGATAGTCATCTCACCAATGGACAAGAACCCAAGGGCTGATGGTGTATAACTTGGCACTCAGAGGCGATGAAGGACGTGGCTACCGACGAAACGCTCCGGGGAGCTGGCAGCAAGCGATGATCCGGAGGTCTCCGAATGGGGCAACCCACCTGGATGGAAATCCAGGTATCATAGGCTGAATACATAGGCCTATGAGGCGAACCCGGGGAAGTGAAACATCTCAGT
>JANXAF010000025.1 GCA_025062045.1 Thermodesulfobacteriota bacterium | reverse complement strand
AAGAGACCGTGGCACTAATAGCAGGTGGGCATTCCTTTGGCAAGTGTCATGGAGCGGCACCAGACAGGTTCCTTGGACCCGACCCATCATCTTCGGATGTAGAAGAGCAAGGGCTTGGCTGGAAGTTTAATTACAAAACGGGTAAGGGCCCCCATACCTTCACCAGCGGTTTTGAGGTTACATGGTCAGACACACCTACGAAATTCAGCTTAAGCTATCTGAAGTTCTTATTTTCCTACGATTGGGAACTAGTAAAGAGCCCTGCAGGAAAATATCAGTGGGTTGCCAAAGATGCTCCAGAAATAGTCCCAGATGCACACGACCCCCACAAAAAGCATCGTCCTGCCATGCTAACTGCAGACCTTGCCCTGCGCTTTGACCCCATATATGCGGAAATATGTAAGCGTTTTCTTGAGAATCCAGAATACTTTGAAAAGGTTTTCGCAAGAGCCTGGTTTAAACTAACCCACAGAGACATGGGTCCAAAGGAATTGTATCTTGGTCCAGAAGTGCCCGAAGAGGAATTTCCTTGGCAAGACCCACTACCAAGGGTAGACCACGAACTTGTTGATGACAAGGATGTAGAAGAATTAAAAAGGGAAGTCCTTAGTTCTGGGATTAGTATACCCCAACTTGTCTATACATGTTTCTCCGGCATGGTCACCTACAGACACTCCGACAGAAAGGGTGGTTTGAACGGCGCTAGGCTGCGTCTGGAGCCACAGAAAAATTGGGAAGTAAATCACCCGGAGGACCTTTCGAGAGTGCTAAACATTCTTGAAGGCATAAGGGATAGCTTTAACAAGAGAAAAGCCAAAGAAGGTAAAAAGGTGTCTCTTTCAGATTTGATAGCCATAAGTGGTTGTGCAGCAATTGAGGAGGCTGTAAGAAAGGCAGGCTATCAGATAAAG
>JANXAF010000024.1 GCA_025062045.1 Thermodesulfobacteriota bacterium | reverse complement strand
GAATATCCGTACGCGGAAGGTATGACTGTGAGAGACCTCGTTTTTGCTGCTGGGAATGTGCTTGAGTCAGCGTTCCTAAAAGAGGCAGAGATAGTAAGACAGCACATAATTCAGGAACGGGAAGTTAGATTTGAGACGCTAAGGATTGACTTAAAGAAGGCGCTAGATGGCGATCCAAAGGAAAATGTCGTTCTTAGGCCTTACGATAAACTTTATGTAAAACAACTCGCGGACTGGGGTAAACTCGGCTATGTCACAGTAGAAGGGGAAGTACAGTTCCCTGGAAAGTATCCTATAAAGAAGGGAGAACGGTTATCCTCTCTTATAGAAAGAGCTGGCGGATTCAAGAATACGGCTTATCTTAGGGGTGCTGTTTTTACCCGTAAATCGGTAAAGGAATTACAGAAAAAAGCTCTGGACGAGATGATATCGAGAATTGAGAGAGAAATACTTGCCGAGTCAGGAATGCGCATATCGGCGGCTTTATCAGCGGAAGAAATAGAAGCAAGAAAAGCTGAGATTGCCCAGAGACAAAAATTTGTTGAGTCGTTACGGAAGATTGAACCCATAGGAAGGATGCAGATAAGGCTTTCCCATCTGAGGCTTCTTAGAGGGAGTGAATTCGATATCGAACTTGAAGATGGAGACACCCTCTACATCCCGCCCAAAAACTCCGTTGTAAATGTTGTCGGAGCTGTTATGAGTCAGGGAAGCTTTGTCTACAGGGAAGGCTTTAGTTACAAAGACTACATCGCTCTTGCAGGTGGGCCTTCCAGGTTTGCAGACACAAAGAACATCTTCGTACTAAAAGTCGACGGATCGGCAAAAAAACTGGGAAGGTCCACACTTACCTGGAACTTTCTAAATTCAAGGTGGGAGATCTCTCGGTTTTCGGATGACCATAAAATTGAACCAGGTGATACGATCGTTGTCCCTGAAAAGATTGAACGCATAGCATGGCTGAGGAACATAAAAGACATAACCCAGATCCTAATGAATACTGCTGTCGTAGCAGGGACTGTCAAGTATCTCTTTGAGTAAGGCCTTTTGAGATACGTGTCTTCTTTCTTTTGCCTTCTGGGTTCTGTGCTTCTCTTTTTTTTTGTTGCTAGCTTACCAGGTTTGGCTAAAGAAAAGGACTTTTACTCCTCAAACTGGGGCTACACCGGACTTTTAGAGTTACCTGATGCGAGAGTAATGGATAAAGAGATGTGGCGACCACATGTAAGACAGGTGCATCCTTATAGATTCTACGCAGTCTCTTTTTCACCTTTCGATGGGATCGAGATAACAGGGAGGGTGACTGAGATTTTAGGGGTTAAAGCGCACCCTCATGATCCGATTTGGAGAAAGTACGGAAACTATAAGGACAAAGCGATAGATCTAAAATTCAGACTTTTACGGGAGGAGAAGTACTTACCCCAACTATCTTTGGGAATAATGGACCCACACGGTACAAGACTTTATCCTTCCCAATATGTGGTGATGAGTAAAAAAATTTATCCATTTGATATCACTTTGGGTTTGGGAAGTGGAAGGTTTGGAAAAAGGCCAACTGTTCCAAAAGGAGAAGGGTTTTATGTGGAGATGCTTGAGGATCCGAAAGCATGGATAAAGGATGCAAAATTATTTTTCGGCGGCCGGTTATTTCTCAAGCATAATATGAGTTTTGTTTTTGAGTATGACCCAACAGAATACAGAAAACAAATGTCCGATCCTGCAAGAAAGAGGTATTTTGAAAGGGACCCAAAAAGCAAGCTGAATGTCGGAGTTACTTACAGTCCTTTTAGGTGGATGGACTTAACTTTGGCTTTTGAGAGGGGAGAAACAATAGGTTTTGGGATTTCAATGCCCTTTTTGATCGGCGAGCCTTTACTTCCCATATCAGATAGGCCTTATAAAGAACCGGAAGAGATAAAGGTAAAACCCGCCGAGGAAAGAATAAAAAGATGCTTAGGAGAGCTCGGTTTTTCTGAAATCGGGATAGGAATGTCGGATGGTACGCTCTTTCTCGATATTGAAAACAGAAAGTATTTTTACCTACCTAAGGCACTCCACATTCTCATAACTAACATAGCTCCACTTTTACCACCGGAAGTTAATGACGTCATAATAATTTTTAAAGAACGGGGAATTCCAGTTTTATCGGTTAGAACGACAAAAGAGGACATGCTTCTTTACAGAAACAACGAAATCGATTTCAGAGATTTTGTGGGATTAAGTAGGATTGAGGAGGCAGATGCTGCCCCAAAAGGGGAAAAGTACTTAAGAAGAGAGTTCTCCTTCAATTACAAGCCACAAATTTCGCTTTATCTAAATGACCCGTCTGGGTTTTGGAAAGGAAAAGCGGGGATTGTAGGATGGGTTGACTATAGACCTGATGAGTTTTTTTCAATAAGTGCCGGACTATCAGCTTATCCTTTGAGCAACATTTCAACTGTTGTTCCCCCTCTCTCAATTCCAGTAAGGTCTGACATAGTCGATTATTTAAAGCGACCCCTTTGGCTTGATAGACTCCTTTTTACCTTCATGGGTAAGTTAGAAAGAGGTCCTTACTATAGGCTAAGTTTAGGAATACTCGAACTTCAGTACACTGGAATTGATGCCGAGATTGCAAAACCTGTCTTAGATGGAAGATTGTTCTTGGGGCTCTCTGGAAGTTGTGTAAAGAAAAGGGATCCGGAAAATCCGATAAAGTTTAAAAAAGATGACGTAAAAGACTATTACGCGCCTTTTTTTGCAAACTTGAGGCTTAACGTTCCCGAACTGGACGTGGCAGTTGATGTAAAAGGTGGAAGATTTTTGGCTGGCGATATGGGTACAAAAGTTACGGTCTCAAAGTTCATCCGGGGGGTAACCGTTAGTGTTTGGGCTGGTTTCACAGATACTTCCATCTTCAAAGACCCTTATAACAGGGGCTACTGGGACAAAGGAGTAAGCGTGCAGATCCCCATAAGAATCTTTGAGGGTAAAGATTCGAGGACTGTGTATGGCTATTCCATAAGTCCATGGACACGGGATGTGGCCCAGGATATCTCCCATCCACGAAGTCTTTTCGAAATCTTGGGAAGGAACGCAAAAAAAATGCTTGACAGGGATATAGAGCTGTTTTATAGAGAGAAGTGAAGGAGGTGGCTCTATGATGAAGAAACTCTTTGTCGTATTTGTGGCTTTTATCGTATTTGCTTTTCTGACTAGTCGTAGTTTTGCCCAGGAAGCGGGTGCTGGAGCTGCGGCCGGAGCGGCAGCGGAGGCCGCAGCAGTAACGACCGTAGGTATCACAGCCGGCACGATCGCGGCAGCAGTAGCAATTGCAGCGGCAATTGCGGCAGCGATTGCAATTGCAGCGGCTGAGGAAGATCGAGCTGCACCGGTGCACGTAACGCCAGCGCACC
>JANXAF010000023.1 GCA_025062045.1 Thermodesulfobacteriota bacterium | reverse complement strand
AAAAGTGCTGATTGAGCTTCAAAATAGCCACAAAGCTGAACTTTTTTTTATGTCGAAAAAGTTTTCATGGGTGTTGAAATCCGTGAAAGTGTAGAGGAATTCTACACTCATGAAAAGCTTTGTCAGTAAGGGGGAAGGGCAATATGACGAGCTTTTCCACACATTGTAAAGTTTTAAAAGCGAAGATTGCACTTGAAAGTCTTGAGTATAAACCATTCACCAAAGGCATGTGCGTTGCAAAAATGATAGTGAAAACATGAACAAGCTATCTAAAAACGACCTAAGGAGGAACAGGTAATATGCGCAGAAGGGATTTCTTAAAGGTCATAGGATCGACCGCAGCCGGGGTCGCTCTCTCTCGATTCTTCGTTCCGAAAAAGGCTGTCGCTCAAGAAAAAGAGTTTATGGCTATACTCGTTGACACTACAAGATGCATAGGGTGCAGATCGTGCGAATTCGCATGTGCCAGTGCACATAACCTTCCCGAGCCGAGTCAGGACCCTTCAGTGTTTGAAAAGATAAGGAAAATGACCACGACTCAATGGACTGTGGTCAACCGTTATAACACAGAAAAAGGGGAGGTATTCGTAAAGAAACAGTGTATGCACTGTAACACTCCGGCTTGCGTCGCTGCCTGCCTTGTAAAGGCTATGAAAAAGCACGAAGAAGGCCAGGTTACATGGGAAGAGAACTGTATGGGATGCAGGCTCTGTATGTATTCCTGTCCTTTCGATGTACCAAAGTTCGAGTACGATAGTCCAAAACCGACTATTCAAAAGTGTAACATGTGCTTCGATCGGTACATAACCGGTAAAATTCCAGCATGCGTGGAAGTATGTCCCCAGGAGGCTCTGATCTTTGGAACCCGTAGGGAACTGCTTCTCGAGGCAAAAAGAAGGATCACCGCAAAACCGGATAGTTACGTACCACACATATATGGAGAGAAAGAGGTTGGAGGGACTTGTTATCTCTATCTGGCTGCCGTTCCTTTTAAAAAGATAGGTTTCAGGGTAGATCTCGAAAATAAACCTCTTCCGGAGTATACAACAGGGTTTCTCTATTCAGTTCCTTTCGTTCTTGTTCTATGGCCTCTTTTTCTGCTTGGTCTCAATAGACTCACCAAAAAAGAATGATCGAGAAGGAGGTTATGAAGATGTTCGGGACTTTCGCCGAAGAAAAGAAAAAGAGTTTGGGAGATATTATAAGATTCATCATCAGGGAGCTTAAGCCAAGGGGAAATATATTTACCCCTTTCAACATAATTTCGGCTCCGATAATTCTACTCGGTGCCTTCCTTATCTTTCTCAGACTTTACTACGGTCTAGGAAGTGTAACGAATCTGTCCCAAGATTATCCGTGGGGCATTTGGATCGCCTTTGACGTTATGTGCGGTGTTGCTTTTGCTGGAGGTGCATACGTTCTGTGTTTTGTCGTCTACATCCTTAATGCGGAAAAGTACCACACGGTGATCAGGGCGACGGTCCTTAACGGTCTACTTGCTTACATGTTTTACGCAGGGGCGATATTTCTTGATCTCGGCCGCTGGTGGAACATAGTAAATCCGATCATAGGAAGGGAATTTGGAGTAAACTCCGTTCTGTTTCTTGTGGCATGGCACTTCCTCCTCTACATGCTTGCAGAACTCATTGAATTTTCCCCTGCAATTGCCGAATGGCTCGAAGCGAAAAAGCTGAGAAAGATTCTTTCTTCCATGACTTTGGGAGCCGTAATATTTGGGATATGCCTTTCTACACTTCACCAGAGTGGACTTGGTGCCCTTGTCATGATGGCGAAGCCAAACATTCATCCATTGTGGTATACCGAGTTCATCCCCGTTTTATTCTTTGTCTCCAGCATCTTCGCAGGACTTTCCATGGTCATATTCGAGGGTACGATAAGCCACAGAGTCTTCCATCACGTGATGGATGATGAACACAGAAGACTTCACGACCCGATTGTCTTTAGCCTCGCAAAGGCTGCCGGAGTGGTAATGTTCGGCTACTTCTTCCTTAAGGTTCTCGTTTTCATACATGGAAAGCAGTTCGGGTATCTTACGACCCCCATGGGTTATCTCTTTCTCGTCGAGACTGTGGGTCTTGTACTTTTGCCTTGTTACCTCTACCTAAGAGGAGCAAAGCTTATGTCAAAGAAAACAGTTCTTATCGCCGCTTTCATGACCATGCTGGGAGTGATCCTTAACAGGTTCAACTACGTATTCATAGCGTACAAATGGTATTTGCCTCTGAGCGAAAGATACATTCCGACATGGATGGAAGTGGTGATAACCCTTGCGATCGTATTCGCTGAGATATGGGTTTTCAGGTTCTGCGTAAATAGGATGCCCGTACTTAGATCAGCTCCGGATTGGGCGGTTGCTCAGGATAATGAGAAAAAAAAGGAAAAAAGGAGAATAGAAAGGGTAATACCCTTAACTAGGGAGGTGGCATTATGACAAACTTTGCGGGAGAATTCTTTTACTATGACCTTTTTGCAACGAAAGGCATCGAGTACATAATCGTCATCGGATTCTTGCTCGCCCTTGTGGGATTTTGGAAATGGGTCAGCACGTCGCCTTACGCTGAGACACTGGTACCGGCCGAAGCAGGCTTTGCGCGGTGGTTTTTATTTCCCGAAAACCTCTACTATCACAGAGGGCACACATGGGCGAAAGAGGAGGAAGGCTATCTGAAAGTGGGAATTGATGATTTTGCACAAAAACTTGTGGGTAGACCAGAAGCCATAGAGCTCCCTTCTGTTGGAGAGAAGCTGGACCAGGGAGGTCGCGCTATAAAGTTCCGGGTGGATTCAAAGGCTATAGAAATGGTCTCTCCCGTGAAAGGAGAGGTTGTCGATATCAATGAAGAGGTACTTAAGAACCCTAGCGTTCTGACAGAAGATCCTTACGAGAAAGGATGGCTCATAAAGGTCAGGCCTGATGATACGAAAAGAAATCTGCGTAATCTCATATCCGGTTCCCTTGCTAAGGTGTGGTTTGAAGAGTCGGTTGAGGCCCTAAAGGAGAGGATAAGTGGAAGACTTGGCTACCTTTTGCAGGACGGTGGTGTGCCTGTCTCTGGAATGGCAAAGATGATAGATGAGAGAAACTGGGACAGGATCTGTAGGGAATTCTTCTTAACTGAGGATTGAGGCGAAGCAAAAGGGCCGCCATGGTTCTGTGGCGGCCCTTTTTATTTGACGTTATTTTTACCGCTACTCTTTCTTAATCGATCTTGATTTTTTCTCCCCCTTAGGTATAATTAGCCGAAAGTTTAGCCGTGAATGAGAGATCCTTTCAGCCCACATATGAAGAAGAAATAGACCTCATACGAATCATAGAAATCCTAAAAAAGCACATAAGACTCATTTTGGCGTGTGTGTTTCTAGTTACTGTCCTTGCGGGTATTTGGGCCTTTCTTATGGAACCGACATACGAAGTGAAAGCTATTATATCGCCAGTTACTGG
>JANXAF010000022.1 GCA_025062045.1 Thermodesulfobacteriota bacterium | reverse complement strand
AATATCCATCTTTTTTAGGCGCTTGAGTATCTGAAAAACGATCAGCATTATGGCAGGGCCTGAACAGAATGCGGATGCCAGAAATCGGGGAGCCAAAATTGCCGTATTCCAAAAGGGTCTGGCAGGAAGGGGATTGTAAATGAAGGCCGTAACCGTGTGTATGCTTATTGCCCACGGGATGGAGATGAGAACAAGAGGCACGTAAATTTTTCGATTCGGCTCTTGATTGTTGTAATTTTTGTAAAGGATGTATAGGGGCAGAACGGTGTTTAAAATTAGATATCCCGAAAGCACTATCGTATCCCAGGTGAGTAACGAATCCGGGAAGTTCCATTTACCTATCCCAGGGACTATGTGCCAGAACCTCTCAGGTCTTCCAAAATCCACAATTATAAAAAGAAGACACATGATTAAAGAAGAAAACGCCAATAGTTCACCAAGCACTGTGATCTCTTTTATGGGCTCAAAATGGTAGATGTAAGCGGGGATCACAAGAGGTACTGCAGCCGCCGCAACTCCAACGAGAAAAGTAAAATTGGCTATGTAGAGGCCCCAGGATACTTGATCCCTCATGTGTGTGACGATAAGTCCATGTTCAAGTTGGTCAAGATAGAAAACCATTCCAAAAGAGATCAATCCTAAAAGGAAAAAGAGCCACAAATAGTAATGTCTCGTACCTCTTACAGCTTCTTCGAAGGCGGTTCTAAAAAAGGAACCTGGGCCCATTTTTACGTGTCAAAAGAGTAAAAAAATCTAGGTTCGGTGTGCAATTCCTCTTTGAGCTTAAAAAAACCCTTTTTCTCCCCATCACAGCTCTTACCTCATCGGTAGTATCGAGCAGGTTTCCAAATTTTCTCGCGCAAACCGGACATACCTCAACGCATGCCAGGTACTTTCCTTCTCTTACCCTCTGGATGCACAAATGGCATTTTTAAACAACGTTTCTCATTCTTCGTCTGTTGCCAAGATAATGGGTCTCGGGATTAATCTCTTCCTTCGGTATCACAGGATCAGACCAGTTAAAGGATCTAGATCTATAAGGACATGCGGCCATACAATACCTACATCCTATGCAACAGTTATAATCCACACCCACTATTCCATCAGGTTCTACCCAGGTTGTTTACACAGGGCAAGCTTTCACACAGGGTGGTCTTCTACACTGTTGACATTGGACTGGCACATAATAGTGTCCTTCCTCTGGCACAAATTCAGGATCATAGTAATGATCTGCTTCTTCGAAATTCATCGATCCTTTCTTAAACCTTATAACCCTTATGTAGTGGATCTGGTGGGGGGATTTCGAAAGGTTGTTCTCCTTTACACAGGCATAGACGCATCTTCTGAACCCTATAATCTTCTGCAACCTATACATTTTGAAAGGTTAAGAGCATAGGCAAACTCCACACCTTCTAAGGCTGACGTAGCCTTAACCTTTACTTTTCTGCCGTAGGTCATCGTATATTTTGCCTCAAGTTTTAAAAGCATACTTTCGACTTCACATTTGGACATCTCCTTGAAGTGTTTTTGAAAAAGATCACTCGTATCAAAATCCATAAGTCTCGATACCTTACAAGAAGAGATCAAGGATGACAAAAGAAGAGAAAATGCTGTAGTCAGAAAATCCCTCCTCGATAATCTTCTATCTTTCGCCATTATTTTTCTTTTTCCACAAAGTTCTTGATAGACTCATAGGCGCAGGATCAGGCTTTATCAGTTTTAAGCGAGGACTGTGGGGATCGTGGCAGTGTACGCATAGAAGGTACTGCTCCTTTTTCTGCCATTGGCCTGTTCTCTTTCCGTGGATTCCTATCCTCCAATCTTTAAAATGTTACCGTGACACTGTCCACAAAGTTCGTACGATCTATTAAAAGGAATCTGATCTCCCCCTGCGAGCTTCAAACTGTCGAGGTTATTTTCGTTGTGACAATCGTAACACCACCTTTGCCCATGTTGGAGTTTGATCTCCGAATGCATCTCTTTTAGCCTACGTTGTTTTTTATTCCTTTCCAGCGACTCGTGACAATTCATGCATGGAAAGATTCCCGGTGAAAAAGGAGGATATGGCAAAGGATACTCTTTGGACCCACCGGAAACTAAAAAAAGGGAAGACAAAAAAGATCAGTATAAAAATAGTTGCGACCTTCATGACTTTTCTACGTTAGGTCCGGAAAAAGAACCCGAATACGATCGGACTCTATCATTTAACGGACGGTTTGGCTGCATTCTTTCTCACAGAAACATGGAGGCGCTCAAAGTTCATCCTCCGGTACCTGCCAAGTTAAACCCAAATCTTCAATTACCTCTTTGTCGAGTTTCGGTGACCTACCAAGAGTTGTCAGATAGTTACCTGTCATGATCGAATTACAGCCAGCAACAATTGCCAAAGGAATAAGCTGTCTAAGGTGGGTTTCTTTTCCGGCGCAGATCTTGATATCCTTTTTTGGGAGTAGGAATCGGAAAATCGCAATGGAAAGTAAAATCTCTAAAGGATCGAGCGGAGGCGTACCGTAAAGTGGAGTTCCAAGTCTCGCATTCAGTATGTTTATCGGGACTGAATCCACGTCGAGCTCTCGCAATGTAAGTGCTAGTCTTATCCTGTCATCTATACCTTCGCCCATGCCTATTATACCTCCCGCTGCAGACGGAAAGACCAGCTCTTTTAGCGTTCTTTATAGTCTCAATTTTTTCCTCATATCCGTGGGTCGTGCAAATATTTCTGAAAAAGTCGCAAGATGTTTCGAGGTTGTAGTGGTACCGGTAAAGTCCAGATCTTTTGAGTCTTATAGCCTCTTCTTTGTCTATGAACCCCAAAGAGGCATATGGCTTTATGCCTAAAGCTTTTATCTTTCCGATCGCGGAATGAATCGTTTCCCATTCCTGGCTCGACTCTATCGAAGGACCGCTCGTAACAATACCAAAGGAGTGGGCCCCTTCCTTTTTAGCATGCTTTGCTCGGTCTACAATTTCCACTTCGCTGAGAAGCGGGTATGTCGTACTATTTGTCTCATAATGAGCCGACACTGCGCGCAGAACTTACAGTCTCCCGGGTAGAGACCAGATTTTGCGTTGACAATCATGCAGAGGCCTACAAATTTACTCTTGTGCGCCCTTAATATTTCATTCGCTTTTGCGATAACCGAGTATCTCGAACAAAAGGCTGTGCTTTACGGCACTTTTGCATTAGCCTTCGGTCTTTTTCTTCACGTGTCACCTATACCACCAGTGAAAGGAGGCCCTTTGGTGACAAAAATCCTAACTGAAAACGTGGAAGCACTTACAGGAGGAAAAGTTGTTCTAGAATAGAATCCAAAGAGAGCGGCAGACCTGAAGCTATGCTATGCTGCCTTTAGTGGACACGAACATTGTTATCTAATATACTAACCATGGAGGTGTCACAATGGAGAAGATTCCAAAGGCAGTTTTTACAAATGAGTTTAAGGAAGAAGCAGTAAAAATGATAACAGAGACTGGATTATCCATACCAGAGGTAGCAAGAAGACTATCCATACCCAAATCTACCTTAGCCACCTGGGTTAAAAGGGCAAAGGAGATGAAACT
>JANXAF010000021.1 GCA_025062045.1 Thermodesulfobacteriota bacterium | reverse complement strand
GCTTGCGCTGAAAAGGAGCTTATCAGTGAGATAAACGTAAGCCTGAGGACCCCATCCAGATATAACTGGTGCACCATACGAACCATCTTTCCTCATGTACGGAGCCTGGGAATTAGGTACCGATACCCGACCGTGAGCGTAAAGTGTCCAGATGGGTGTTGGGATTCCCTGGTCTCCTGGATTCTGCATCGTGAACCCGAATATGGAGAAACCTACGGAGCCTGTCTTGTCATCCTTCTTGGCCGGGATCACAGGGACAAAGAGGTTCCCATGGACTCCCCAAGAATCGATCTTTTTATCGTAGAACCTGGGATGAACAGTTTCTAAGCTAGGGGATCCAAAAGGAGGGGTGGCTGTTTTAGACACCCTCTTTTCCCTTCCATAGAAAGCAGTAGCCATGAAAGTCAGCTGGTCTCTCCCTATCCTTCCACACTTGTCTGTCGTATACATAATTCTACCGTGGAGATAAGGCTGGGCCATGGTGTAAGAGTCGATGTCGCCTGTACCTGTCGGACCGACGATACTGTTATTTATGAAGGCACCTACTAGGAACTTGAAGTCCTTCTTATAAGTGTACTCAGCGTTTATCTGGGGCATTCTCGCTCCACCAACTGGCATAGCTGCTGAAAACCAGGGAACTGTCACAAGAAGAACCTGCGACGTTCCGTATATGCTTCCGAATACCTGAGATGTCTGCCCTATGGTGTAGATTACATCCTTTCCTAGTAACTCGATGCGGGCATGTCTTAACCTGAACTCTCCTTGGGCTGTCGGTGCGTAAAAGTCACCTTCGAGAAAAGCCTGTGTTTTGAATCCCTTAAGGTCAGGACCCTTAACCAGGAAGTTTATCCTTGTCTGGACAGCAGTCGAGAAATACGTTCCGTAATCTTCTCCATAGTGCTTAAAGCCAGGCATCGGTTCCCTATATGGGAGCTGACCCGACTGACCGCGTAACTGGTCAGAATATCCGAACTCAGCCTTGATATAGCCTCCAATTGTGGCATCGTATCTCGTGGTTACAGCGCCTGCAAATGAGATTGCAGGAATAATTAGGATCGCTAAAACGATTAAAAGCTTCCTCATAATACCTCCTTTCTCGAATTTTTTTTGATTCTTGTGCTTCAAAGCTTCCCACCTCCTTGCTTAAAATTTTTTAATCTTATAGCAGTGGGAGATGACCTTGTCAAGAAAAAAATTAAAAAGTTTTAAGGAAAGCCTTAAGTTCTTGATTATCCTTCGCAAATTGCTATAATACGTATCTATGCGAATTTTGGCAATAGATGTGGGAGAAAAGAGGATTGGGTTTGCAATCTCAGATAGCTCTTTATCTGTCGCTCTTGGTCTATACACTTACGAAAGGAAAGGAGAAAAAGAGGACTTAGAAGAGATCGAAAAAATTGTAAAAGAATACGGGGTTTTTGAAATTGTAGTTGGGATCCCAAAGGATATGAAGGGGAGGATCTCGCAAAAAGGAAAAGATATAGAGGTCTTCGCAAAAAAAATAGAAGAGAAGTGCAAGGCTCCAATCGTATTTTGGGATGAGAGGTTTACAACGAACGAAGCCCATAGGGTAATGGACCTTAAAGGCATAAACCACAGAAAGAGAAAAAGATACATAGATACGATTGCTGCCCAGATAATCCTCCAGGGATACCTAGATGCACGTATCCAGAGACATTAGGATCGCATCCCTTTTTTTTGGCCTTTCAATTCTAATTTTCTTCTTCGCTTTAATTAGCGTTCCTTCAAGTTTAAATGAAGATGATAAAGTGACAGTAGTTTTGAGAATGGGACTTGGAGTTTACGATATCGCAAAGCTTCTAGAGGAGAAGGAGCTTATAAACTCAAAGTACCTATTTTTCTTTGCATCTTTTCTTTTTGGGAAGAGACTTTTTGCTGGAGAATACGAGTTCTCAAAGGACATGTCCATATTAAAGATCATAGATATGATGAGGAAGGGCAAAAGAAAGATATACGTCGTGAAGATAATTGAGGGTTCTGATATCTTTCAGTGCGCAAGGATGCTCGAAGAGAACCTAAATATAAAGAAAGAGGATTTTTTGAAACTCGCAAAAGACAAAAATTTTTTAAAAGAACTTAACATCCAATCCCCATCCCTTGAAGGTTACCTTTTTCCTGACACTTACTATTACAGTAAAGAGATAGCCTTCGAGGATCTCATACGAAGGATAGTCCAGAGGAGGCTAAGGTACTTCCAAGACGAAAGGATTAAAAAAAGAATGCAAGATCTAGGTTTAGGTATCCACGAGATTTTGACCCTTGCATCGCTTATCGAAAAAGAGGCGAAGATCGAAAAAGAAAAACCTTTAATATCCGCTGTGTTCCACAATAGGCTTAGGCTTAATATGCCTCTTGAGTGTGACCCTACAGTCTTATACGGAATCGAAAAGAAAGGTCCAATAACAAAAACTGACTTAAAGAGAAAAACAGAGTACAATACTTACACATTTAGAGGACTTCCACCGGGGCCCATATGTAATCCTAGTACGAGCTCCATAGATGCGGCAATATTTCCTGCGGATGTGGATTATCTTTACTTTGTCGCAAAAAATGACGGAACTCACGTATTCTCAAAGGATCTTAAAGAGCACGAAAGATATGTGAGTATCTATCAGGGAAAGGGATATAAAAACTTAAATTAAGGAGGTTTGTATGCCAAAGGATGTAGCAGTAATTGGAGTAGGCCAAAGTAGTTTTGTCCGTGGTTACGAAGGCTCCATAAGGGAGCTAGTATTTGAGGCGTACAGAGAAGCGATGGAGGATGCGGGTATCTCTCCAAAGGACATCGATGCCTCGATTATCTGCTCGGCACCGGAGTACGACAAACAGAGGTCTCCCGCAGGTGTCATAGCGGAGTATTTGGGATTAATTCCTCAACCGACATGCTACGTTGAAACGATCTGTTCTTCTAGCTCAACAGGGGTAAGACTCGCATATGCTCTCATCAAAGCTGGACTCCACGATATAGTCTGCGTCATAGGCTTTCAGAAGATGTCTGAGATAACATCTGCCGAATCACAGGAAAGGATGGGAAGGGGTGCGGATATACAGTGGGAATCTCCATTCGGTACTATGATGCCAGCATATTACGCCCTATATGCGCAGGCTTACATGGCAAAGAATGGTGTCACACTCGAAGACCTAATGAATGTGAGGATAAAGTCTGCAACTTATGGACAGATAAATGAAAGGGCCGTATATAGGAGGCCTGTGACCCCAGAAGACTTCGATCCAACAAATCCTAACGCTAGACTTGCCCAAGTTGTTTCGTGGCCACTAAGAGTGGGAGATGCCTGCGCAAATGCGGACGGGAGTTCCTGTGTCATACTTGCAAACAAAGAGAAGGCTAAAGCCATATCGAAAAAGCCTGTGTGGATCTTGGGTATTGGTGCTGCGTCCGAAGCTGTAAATATGGCATCTAGGCCAGATTTCTCAAAAGGACTCAGGGTCGCCTACATAGCTGCCCAAGAGGCGTATAAGATGGCGGGTATCACACCAAAAGATGTAAAGGTTGCGGAAGTCCACGACTGTTTTACCATAGCTGAGATCATGGCTTATGAGGCCTTAGGCTTTGCCCCTCCAGGGGAAGGAAAGATGTTAATCAGGGAGAAAGCGACTTATAAAGAGGGTCCCATTCCTGTAAAC
>JANXAF010000020.1 GCA_025062045.1 Thermodesulfobacteriota bacterium | reverse complement strand
CAAGCTCTTCTACTATCCTTTCAAGCCTTTCTACCCTCTCCTCTGTCCTCTTCTGAGCCTCCGCAAGCTCTTCAATCCTTTTTTCCGTTCTCCTTTGAGCCTCCGCAAGTCCTTCTAACCTCTGCTCAGTCCTTTTCTGAGCCTCCGCAAGCTCTTCTACCCTCTCCTCTGTCCTCTTCTGAGCCTCCGCAAGCTCTTCTATCCTTTTTTCAGTCCTTGTCTGAGCTTCTGCAAGCTCTTGTACTACCGCTTCAAGTCTACGGAGACCTTCCTCGCTTAGTCTTTGTGCATCTGAAAGCTCTTTTAAACTTTTCTCTGTTTCTTTTTGTGCCTGGGCAAGCTCTTTAATAATTATCCTTAACTCGCTACCTTCTCTTTGGTAGATGAATTTTGTCCGCTCGTCCACAAGCTTTTCGATTTTTGTCTTTAATGCCTTAGATAAGACGTTCCTACTTCTTTTTTCTCGTTCCATCTTTACGTTTATCCTACTTTTTCAAACCCGAGTTTTTTCACAGTCCTTTTTCGAGTTCTGGCAAGTAACGAATCTCACATGCCTCTTTCGGCTTTCACAACCAAAATCTATCACAAATATTTTGGCACCTCAAGAACCCTTGACAAGTGCGTAAAGCGCAGCGAAAAATTGATAAAAATGAAAGGGAGGTCACAATTGTACCCTATGTCCTGTTTACGGCAATTTTTTTTATTCACTTTGTTCCTCGGTTTAAGGATAGTGCAGGAATACGAAAGAATCGTCGTATTCAGACTCGGGACATTTCTTGAAAACGCAAAAGGACCCGGTATAGTCATCCTCATTCTGGTAATTGACCGCCCGGTGCGGGTTGACCTGAGGGAGTACGTGATTGAGATTCCCCAAGAGACATGTATAACAAAGGACAATGCGCCCATCTCAATAGATTTCCTCATCTATCTCCGGGTCATAAATCCTGTGGACTCAATAGTCCGAGTCCAAAACTTTCAATACGCAACTTGCAATCTTGCCACAACGACACTCAGAGCCGTCATCGGCGATATATCTCTCGATGATGTGCTCTCCAAAAGGGGGACATAAATAGGCAACTTCAAATTAAACTAGATGAGGTGACCTCCCGTTGGGGTGTTAAAGTTACAACAGTGGAAATCCGAGAAATTACGCCTTCCAGAGAGGTTCAGGATGCCATGACAAAGCAGGTGGCTGCTAGAAGGACAAGAAGGGCAATTGTAACAGAGGCAGAGGGTGTCAAGCAATCTCAGATACTCAGGGCCGAGGGAGAAAAAAAGGCTAAGATACTGGAGGCTGAAAATATAAGGGAGGCTGAAATTTTACGGGCTGAAGGAGAGAAGAAAGCACAAATATTTAAGGCCGAAGGATACGCGGAAGCTCTAATGAAGATTTGGGAAGTAGGGAAAAACCTCGATGAGAATACATTAAAACTCCAGTATCTCGACGCGTTAAAAACCATAGGAACTTCAGAGTCAGCTAAGATTGTCCTTCCCCTTAATATGGTCGACTTGATATCCCGGATCATAAAAGAGAAGCCTAAAGAAAAAGCTTAAAGAAAGTATTTACTCTTGGCGCTAAAGGTTTTTAGCCTAAAAGGGGAAAGACACTAAAGATTCCAACTCAGTCGAAATTTTTCCGTAAACCGTTTTTTCCTGGATGGAAAGCTCAAAACCTGTTATGATCTATTAAAAGTCTGGACTTGGCCGAAAAAGATCGCGAAATAAGGCCCTATAGAAAATCTATTGCTCTAATTTTGGGCATTATTTTAACCGTTATATTTTGTCTTCTTTGTCTTTTCCGTTTTTCTCCACTTGAAAGGCTCGAATATTTGATATACGACACCCGCTACCATATGCACGGAAAAAGAAGTGATATTCCGGAAGAGATCGTGATCGTATCGATAGATGACAGAAGCATAGAAAAGATAGGAAAATGGCCATGGAAAAGGCGTGTACTAGCAGAGATCATAAAAAGACTAAAGGATTATGGGAGCAAGCTGATTATCCTTGATGTAATCCTAAGTGAACCGGAAAGGGACGATCCCATTCTTGCCTCTGCTATTCTACAGGCTCAAAACGTCGTCCTTCCTATAGTTTTCGATATGGTCGGAGAAAAAAGACCCCTAAGCCACGAAATTCTTTTGGACCATTCCTTTCCCGTAGTTAAAAATTCCGAAAAGCTCAATCTTTTTCCCCTTCCTTCAGCAAAAAACGTGCTCGTACCTGTTCGGGAACTTATGGAGAATGCTTTAGCTTTGGGCCATATAAACATATTTTTTGATGCCGACGGTGTCTTAAGATGGGAGAATCTTGCAATCGAATTCGACGGAGAGATTTTTCCTTCAATTGATCTCCAGGCGGCAAGGCTCTTTCTTGGTATTCCTATCCAAGCAATGATACTTGATGCGGCAAAAGGTGTTACGCTGGGTGGATTTTTTATTCCAACTGACGTCCATTCCCGGATACTCATACATTACTACGGACCTTATAGGACCTTCCCCTATGTATCCGTCATAGATCTTCTTGAAGGAAAGATTGAGCCACACGTAATAGAAGGCAAAATCTGTCTTGTGGGTGCAGAGGCGACAGGAATTTACGATCTAAGAAACACGCCTGTCTCTCCTGCGATGCCAGGGATTGAAAAGCACGCAAATGTGATAGCTTCCATAATCAGGGGAGACCATATAAGGAAGGTACCGCAATTTATAAACCTTATAGTCATTTTTACTTGTGGAACTCTTTTTACCGTCCTTATATCGAAAAGAGGGGCCATCTTTTCTGCCATTTTGGCGTTAATTTTCTTTCTTGGCCTTTTGGGCTTAACTTACTACCTTTTCTTTGAAAGAAAAATCTGGCTCTACCTTAGCTATCCTTCTGTCTCTATCTTAAGCATATTTTTCGCTATCACAATCTACAGGTACGCCACCGAAGAGAGGCACGCAAGAAGAATAAAAGCCATGTTTTCTTCTTACGTTACGGAAAGAGTTGTCAATGAGCTTATCAGGAACCCCTCCCTTGCGAAACTCGGTGGAGAAAGGAAAGAAGTTACAGTCCTTTTCTCTGATATTGCCGGATTTACTTCCTTTTCCGAAAAGCACGACCCTATGGAAGTTGTAAGCATACTCAATGAGTATTTAAGCGAAATGACCAAAATCATCTTCGCTTACGAAGGTACATTGGACAAATTTGTCGGGGATGAGATTGTCGCCTTCTGGAATGCACCCCTTCCTCAGGAGAATCATGCAGAGCTTGCTTTAAGATGCGCCATCGAGATGAATGTGAAGCTAAAAGAGCTCAAAAAAAAATGGGAGAGGGCAGGGATTGAACCTTTTAATGCCGGAATCGGTCTTAATACGGGAGAGGTGATTGTTGGTAACATAGGGGCTGAGGGCAAAAAGATGGATTACACAGTAATTGGAGACAACGTGAATCTAGGCGCAAGAATCGAGGGACTCACAAGGAAACTTAAAGAGGACATAATAATAACGGAAAACACTCTTGCGAAGCTACATCCCCTAATCGAAAGTAATAAGCTTAGAGGGATAAGATTTAAAGGACTCGGAAGCGTAATTGTCAAAGGAAGGACAAAACCAGTAAGGATCTATAGCGTAAGCCTAAAGGACGACAAAGAACCATCCACTATCGAAGAAAACGAAACCGGAGTTACTCGAGTATATGACGAAAAATAAATATCT
>JANXAF010000019.1 GCA_025062045.1 Thermodesulfobacteriota bacterium | reverse complement strand
GGATCGGGGGCGCCATTTTGGGAAGCGGCGTACACCTAAAGGGTGTGATAAGGCATGCAAATAGATACTTGGAGCGGCAGCTCAGTGAGAAAAATACTGAGCTTTCTGAAAATACCATATACAGGACCTATTTCGACCGAATAGAGAATCTGATAAATGAGGATCACTCGAAACTGTCTTATGCTGTTACTCAATTTTTCAACAGTTGGCACGAACTTTCCCTTGATCCTTTAAGCGTAACTGCAAGGGAGATCGTAAAGGCGAACGGAGAAAATTTGGCAAGAATCATAAGGGACCTCTATAATAACCTCTTTCAGATCCAGATTGAGCTTGACGAGAAACTCAAAGTTGAGATCGAGGATATAAATAGAATGACCAAGGAGATAGCAGAACTTAATAGAAGGATATTCGAAAATTCCCAGGGGACTCAGGGAGACAATAACCTTATGGACAAAAGGCAGGTGCTCTTAAGGGAACTGTCTGGAAAGCTCAAAATCACGTATTTTGAAGATGATTTCGGCATGTTTACCGTGCTGACAAAAGGAGGCAGGGTACTTGTCGATGGTGGAAAGTCCTACAGTCTTTCGGCAATAGAGACCGGGCAATGGGGTTTTTCCGGGGTCGCGTGGGTAGATCCACAAAAAAGGCAAATTGACATTACCGGAACTTTGGAAGGAGGCGGACTACATGCCATCATAAAGATGAGGGATGAGGCCTTGCAAAAGATTATATCCGATCTTGACTTTTTTGCGAAAACCCTAATAAGGGAAGTTAATAATCTTCACGTTGGAGGTTATACACTCGCTGGCACAACGGGAATCCCATTTTTCAAGGATCTAACGGAATACTTTGCTAAGGATATAGATCTTTCAGAGGAGGTAAAATCTAACTCGAAAAATATAGCTGCCTCTGAAGAGGTATCGGCGTTGGGGGTTCCAGTTGGAAACGCTGTGGCGTATAACATCGCCTCTTTGATCGACAAAAGGCTGGACTTTGAAACAGAAAGATCCACATTTACAGATTTTCTTTCAGCTTTAAACAGCCGGTTAGGACAACTTGCAAGAAACGCAAATGAACTGGAAGAATTTAGCAGAGAAACGTACACCATGATAGAGAAGCAAAGGGAGTCTATCTCGGGCGTGTCAATAGATGAGGAGATCGCCAATCTCATAAGATTTCAGTATGCTTATCAAGCGGCATCCAGGCTTTTTAGCGCCGCGGACGAACTTTTTAGAAGTATAATCGAGGCCGTAAGATGAGAATCTCTGATAGATTGAGATACGAGATGTTTAAAAGCGATCTTCTCAGGATGAAATCTCACCTTGATAAGTTTCAAGCGATTGTCTCATCGGGGAAGGCCCTCCTTGAGCCTTCGGATAACCCTGTGGATTTTTCGCAGTCTATGAGATTTGATGCGGAGTTAAAAAGAAAAGAACAGTACGAGAGAAACGTGAGTAGATTGCTCCTTTTTGGAAGTTACTACGATTCAGCCCTAAATAAGATCCACGAATTACTCACAAAGGCAAAGGAGATAGCCATAAGTCAAGCCTCAGACACTATGGATGCTTCCACTAGACTCTCCTCCAGTGAAGAGATAAAAGGCATAATCGAGCAGCTTGTCGCAATAGGAAATACGAACCTTTCCGGAATGTATATCTTTTCGGGAAGGGCGATTGACAGAAAGCCATTCGAGCTAAATGACGATTACACTGTGAGCTATAATGGAACCGAAGATGTGATGAAAGTGGCAGTAGAAAAAGAGATTGAGGCTGATCTAGGAATGTCCGGTTTACAGGTTCTAGACGATGATCTCTTTTCAACGCTCAAAAATCTAAAGGATGCTCTCGAGAGTAATGATGGGGAAGGAATAAGGGAGTCACTGGATGGACTCGACAGAGCTCTAAGAAAGACCGAAGCTAATCTTGCGTATGTGGGAACATCCGTTGGAAAGCTTGAAAGGATCATAGATCTCATAAAGACGAGAAAGACTGACATCCAGGTACTTCAGTCTGAGATCCAGGATGCGGACTTAACCAAGGTCATAAGTGATTTTAACGCCATGACTTTAGCCTATCAAACTATGCTTTACGCAATGGCAAAGATTCAGGAGTTAAGTATCCTCAATTACTTGAGGTGAGAGGTCTAGTTGCTTGTCATATCAAGAAAGAAGAACGAGGCAGTAATAATAAAGGGGCAAGAAGGGGATATACGGATTTTAGTGATAGAGGGGGAGAAGGGAAAAGTAAGGCTTGGAATTGAGGCTCCGAAAGGGTATCTCATTCTGAGGGAGGAGCTTTTGAGTGAGATAAAGAATTCCAACAAGCTTTCTGCGATAACCGATGTACAAAATATAAAGAGATTACTCTCTGGGAAAGATGAACGGGATAAGACTTAAAGGAAAGATCCTAGGATTCGAAGAGTTCAGAAATTTCGTCATGACTGCATTTTTGGGCTTTGATTCTCCATTCCGGCTTCTCTCTTCTGAGGAAGGGCCCTTCTCCTTTATACTTGTGAATCCATACTACATTTTAGAGGATTACTCTTTTGAAGTGGACGAGAAACTCTTAGAAAGGGAGCTAAATCTAAAAGGTAAAATAGACGATCTTGCGGTCATGTGCATAGTAAGAATAGACGGAGATGTTCTTTACGTGAATTTAAGATCACCCCTTCTTATAAACACGAAGGAGGGTAGGTTCACCCAGATAGTTTTAGAAAACGAAGGGTACGGAATATCTGTGCCATTCGCTGTAAAAAGGAAAGAAGAGGTTTCGAATAGCTAAGCCACGACCAAAAAAAGAATTACAAACTATCATCTGTTGGGAATAGATGGGGTATCCCAAAGTATCCGTATGCATGATCGTGAAGGATGAAGAAAAGGATCTTCCGAGAGCTCTTTCGTCTGTCAGAGATTTTGGGACGAAATAATCGTCGTAGATACGGGATAGAAAGACGGAACAATCCATATCGCCAAATCTCTTGGCGCAAAGGTCCATTTTTTTTCAGGTGGTGTGACGATTTTTCCGCCGCAAGAAACGAATCTTTAAGACACGCAACAAAAGATTACACTCTTTGGCTCGATGCCGATGATGAATTGGAAAAGAAAGAGATCCTGAGAAAGGAGCTAAAGCAGAATAACGGAAAAGCGTTCTTTCTCCATATCGTCAGTCACGAAGAGGAGGGAACAAGCGAAGCCATACAACTTCGCGTCTTTCCAAACAAAAAAAACGTTCGGTTTGAAGGAAAAGTTCACGAACAGGTGATCTCTTCACTTAGGCGTCTGGGGATACCGACTGTTATCTCAGAGGCAAAAATAATACATTACGGCTACTCGGATCGAGAAGAAACGAGAAAGAAACTTGAAAGAAATAGGTCGATTTTGGAAAGGGAACTCGCCCAAAATCCTAAAAATGTTCTAGCTATATTTTTTTTATCTAGGACGCTTATGGGTCTTGGAGAAATCGATTCGGCTCAAAGATACATGGATGAGATATTCAGTCTCGCAGAAAGGGATCGCTCCATTCTTCATTCGGATATCTTTAGTGTCGTTATTCTTGAGAAGGTTCGTATCCTTTGCTCAAAGGGGGATCTTGAAAAAGCGCAAGAGCTACTTAGAAGATACGAGCCGATTGTAAAAAAGACCGATCTTTACAACTTCACATTAGGAGAGATCTATCACAAAATGGGAAAGTACGAGGAAGTTTATAGGGTTCTTCGTCCGATCATGGACAGCACGTTCAGGAACGAAATACTACCCGTTCGAACTGCAACAATAAAACACCGACTTAGAACCTATCTAGGTATTTCTGCACTTTTTGTCAAAGATTTCGACTGCGCAGAAAAATGTTTTTCTGAGCTCATAGAGATTGAGCCTGACGATCCGACTAACTACCATTATCTTGCGCTATGTGAAGAAAAAAGAGGCGATCTCGATAAAGCTATTTCAGTGTGTCTTGAAGCTGAAAGGAGGTTCGGTTTAGATCCCTCTTTTGTAAAGAGGGGTTTTCTCCTCAAAGTTGAAAAGGAAGACCTTGACTCTGCAAGGTTGGCTCTTTGGACTCTCGAAAAGGAAGGCTACATCGACCCAGAAGTACTTTCTGGAGCAATACTCCTTTACTCTATCAATTTTGAGCTTGAAGCTATCAATAAGTACTATAAGGAACTCCAAAAGATGCTTTTTCTTCCAGAGAAACCGTTCCCTGAAAATTATCTCGAAATCAGACAAAGACTTAACAAAATGGGTAAAAAAAGCGCTTATTTCCCTTGAAAAGGCGGTAAAGACCCTTCTTCTTCGTTTGGATGGTTAAAAACATAAAGATAGATGATTAATGCCACATTTAAGTTTTTTTAGATTTTTTCGATAATAGTGCTAGATAGGGAGGAAAGGAGGTGACAAGAGAAAAGATCCCAAAAAAGAGGGCATGAGGCCCGAAAAATAAAAAAACAAGGAGGTTAAACTATGGCTTTCAAAATCGCAACAAACGTCGCATCACTAAACACCCAAAGATGGCTGGGGATTGCCCTGGTCGGCATGAACAGATCTCTAGAAAGACTGTCTTCCGGTTACAAAATCAATAGGGCAGCGGATGACGCAGCAGGCATAGCGATTGCGACTAGGTTAAACGTGAAGGCTGTGAGTGTGGCAAAGGCTATTGATAACGGAAACCAGGCTATCGCCATGCTCCAGACTGCAGAATCCGGTATAGACCAGATCGCAAATATTTTGACGAGGCTTAAAGAGCTTGCCACACAGGCTGCATCTGACAACGTAAGCGACGTCGACAGGCAAGCACTGGAGGGCGAAAGAGCTGCTTTAGTTGAGGAAATCGACAAGATCGCAGAAAATACTAAATACGGTGATACAGCGTTGATCAGAGGTGGAGGAAATAGTATAACCGAATATGGCACCAACCTTACACCGAGCAAGGGAATCTCTGCCATAGATGTGTCAGGTGCAAATATAGCAGGGCAAACAGCTTTTTCGCTCTCAGTCGAAGTCACCACGATAGGATCCGAGAAAGTAGCTGAACTTACCCTTTATGGCCCTGAAAACAAGAGACAGGTAATAAGCAATGTCGAAGTGCCTAAGGACCTAGGGACTAGGGTTGTAAATTTCTACCAGTTCGGGATAAAAGTCACTATTAATTCCCAACTCACGGATATAAATAACAACAATGAGTTCACTGTAGAGGCTGGTGATCAATCAAACTTCGTCTTCCAGTTAGGCGACACAAGGGAACAGTACGATCAGATACAAATAACCTTACCAAATCTAAAATCAGATGGACCGATACTTAAGCTGACCGGTAACATAGAAAACAGGGCCAGCGCTGAGCTGTATCTTAAGGAGGTCGATGACGCTATAAGAGAACTCAATATGCAGCGTGGTAAGATAGGCGCGGCCCAGAACCAGATCTCGTACCACATCGCTAATTTAGAGTCAATGTATGAGAATACGAGATCAGCCATCTCGACCATCAAAGACGCTGACTTCGCAAGGGAGATGGCTGAATTTACCAAGTTCCAAATCATAACTCAGTCTGGTATAGCGATGCTCGCTCAGGCAAACCAGCTACCTCAGCTTATCCTCGCCTTGATGAGGTAAGCTTTCGGGGCCGCAAAACGCGGCCCCTAAATGATCTGTGAGGGCTGGCCATGGAGACAAAGATAGATGGTTTGGTTCGATTACTGGAGAACCTTGAACTTAAAAAGGTGACGTTGCCAAAAAGGGAGTTTCCTAAAGAAAACATAGTGCGCAAAAAGACGGAAGAAAACTTGGATCCGAAAGAAATAACTGAAAGAATAAAAGAATTTTTGGAGACAGTAAATAGAAATACAATCCTTAAGATGCGTTATGACAAGGATATAGACAGAGTAATCGTTACCATTTTGGAAGAAGGAACGGAAAAGGTCATAAGACAGATTCCACCAGAAGAGTTAGTCGCTTTTTTAAAAAGATTCAGAAACAGTCTTTCAGTGATCTTTGAAAGGAGTGTGTAAATGGCAGGAGAGATTAAACTTACAGGCCTCGTAAGTGACATAAACTGGAATAAGCTTATAGAGGACATAATCACCGCAAGAAAAGCTTACCTTATAGTCCCTTATCAGAATGCAAAAGCAAGGATTGAGGATAGATTTTCGGCTATCCGCGAAGTGAATGTAAGGCTCTCGGAAACTCTAAACTACATTAAGACAAAGAGACTTCAACTGAAGGAAGGATACGATCTAAAAACCTACACTTTACGCTCAAGCGAACCTGCCCTAAGTCCTGATTCATTGCTCGGTGTAACCCTAAAAGAAGGAGCAGCAATAGGAACATACGAGGTTAGGGTTTTAAGACTAGCACAGGCAGAAAAGGTAGCGAGCGATCCTTTGCCAGCCAAAGATCAGGGCCTCTCTTTTTCTGGAACTATAATTCTTAACGGAAAGGCAATAGATATTGAGGCGAATGACAGTCTGCTAAATATTGCATCGAAGATCAATAGGGCAAATTTGGGGGTCTCAGCCAAAGTGATAAGTTTAAATGACGGAGATCACAGGCTCACACTAGAATCACTAAGAGAAGGTGCACAGGGAATCTCTTTTGAAGATCCGAATGGTATCTTAAGAAACCTAGGAGTACTAGACGAGCTTGGCAATAAGAAAAATGTTGTAAGGGCCGGACAGAATTCGATAGTTGAGATAGATGGGTTTCAAGTAGAATCTCAGTCGAATACGTTAACTGACATAATCCCAGGGATGACTCTCCAGCTTAAGGGCGAGAGTCAATCAGCCAAAATAGTTGTATCAGTTAGGACCGATAATAAAGGGATCGCGGAGAACGTCTCAGGCTTAATTAGCAGAATAAATGGGCTACTTAACTTCATTGGAAATCATAATAGGTCCGATGCTTCAAGAAGACCACTTTCCGGAGAAGCAAACCTAATAAGCTTAAAAAACAACATCGTAAGCGCATCTTATAGGGAAGTTCAAGAAAATGCCCAGTTTAAGACGCTCTCATCGATTGGTATCACATTTGGAAAAGATGGTGTGATGCACCTTGATTCAAGTAAGTTCTCCGATGCCCTAAGCACGAATTCCGCAGAGGTAGTTAATGTGCTTACGAAATTTGGAAAGGCCCTAGAGGATGAACTCAATTTTTTGATAAATCCCCAGACAGGGACTCTTATAAGGATAGAGGACTCTATAGAGGGTCAGATTTCAAAAATAGATCAGAGGGTGAAGGAGATTGAAAAGAGGTTAGAAAGAGAAAGAGAGATGCTTGAGAAGAAATATTCCGCTCTTGAGCTTCTAATTTCCAGATCTAAACTTTTGAGAAGCTGGATGGAGAATCAGGTTAAAGCAATGTTCAAAAGAGACTAAGGAGGTAAGATGATTAATTTTTCAAGGAGAGTCCTATCAGCTTACACTGACGCCGAGCATGTGATAGATGTGGAGGATAAACCAAAGCTCCTCCTTAAAGTTTATGAGGAGATCATAAAAAAATTAGATACCGTAAAGAAGGCAATCGAGAAAAAGGACTACGAGAAAAAGTTCACCGAACTGTCAAAGATCGAACAGATGATTCAGATTCTTGACGAATCCCTCGATAGGTCCTTCGGACAGATTTCCGAAAACCTATCAAGTCTTTACGCCTATATAATGAAAAATTTAAGGGATGTTCACGTAAGCCTCGATTTAAAAAAGATCGATGAGTGTAAGGGCCTTTTATGTACAATATTCGATGGGTTTAAAAAGGCATACGAGATCGAGCAGAAAAAGAGAAACGAAAAGAAGGTAGATTACCAAGATCAAAGAATCGTAATTTAAAAGTTTGAGTCTAATCTTAAAGGACGGGAATTCTTTCCGAGTATCGTTCAGGGCAAGCCAGGGATAATTAAGGTCAGATAACTGGCATAGATATTGCAATCAAAACAATTGAAGATGCGGAGACAAAATGGAGAGTCCACGAAATTCCATGGTAATAGATAAGTCTTACCCGAGACCACATAACACGAAAAGCTCATTACTCGAACCCATATATGTGACAAGACCCGCTTTTTTTCCTTTTGAAGAATTTGTAGAAATCCTAAAGAACATATGGGAGTCCCGGTGGCTTACGAATAACGGACCTTACCACCAGGCCTTCGAGAAGGCTTTAGCCCACTATTTGGGCGTCAAATACGTTTCTTTCTTTGCAAATGGCACGCTTGCTCTAACTACAGCTTTACAGTCGCTCCGTATAACTGGAGAGGTCATTACAACCCCCTACAGCTTTTTTGCGACAGCACATGCCCTTTACTGGAATGGCATAATACCAGTTTTCTGCGACATTGAACCAGAGTTTTGTACAATAGACCCGGAAAGACTAGAGGCACTAATTACGCCTAATACCACCGCAATCCTTGCAGTCCACGTCTATGGAAATCCTTGTGACGTAGAAAGACTCAAAGAAATAGCCGATACTTATGGGTTGAAAATCATCTATGACGCATGCCACGCTTTCGGTGTAAAGCAAAACGGCGAGTCGCTTCTAAATTACGGGGACCTCTCTTTCCTTAGCTTCCATGCTACAAAGGTCTTTACGACATTCGAGGGAGGTGTGATAGTCTGTCATGATGAAAATATGAAAAAAAGAATCGATTTTCTCAAAAACTTCGGTTTTGCAGATGAGATCACGGTAGTAGGCCCTGGCATAAACGCAAAGATGAGTGAATTTCAAGCGGCCGTTCGTCTTTTGCAACTAAAGTACATCGACGGGGTAATAAATAGATGATACTAGAGGTCGATTATAAACAGTTCTGCCAAAAATGCCTAAGGCAGGGTCGGGCTTTATTTCTATTTAGTCTGCTCCATTTACATCCGGTGGTCCAGAAATACTGTATATGGTAGAAGGCGCGGAGGAAAGATGGAGAAAGCTGGAACCTAAGATGGAAACTATTGAGGAGAGGGTCAAACTTATTGAATCCATACTTCAAGCCTCGAATCTGGAAGAAATGCAAAAAAGCCTTCTAACCAATGAGCTTTACTTACGAGAAGAGTTTTTTTGTCTTCAAACTCAAAGGCATCGTTGAGGCAAAAGTAGAAAAGGGAATTAAAGAATCCTTCTACTTCGAATCGAA
>JANXAF010000018.1 GCA_025062045.1 Thermodesulfobacteriota bacterium | reverse complement strand
ATAAATGATGCGGTAAGAGCTATAAAAGAAGGTGCGTTCGACTACATTCAAAAACCCTTTGCGCTGGAGACCCTGTACGAGGTCGTGAGGCGGGCGATAAAAAAGACGAACGGAAAGATAGTCTACGAATCAAAAAAAATGAAAGAAGTTCTGACTGCTGCAGAAAAAGTGGCAAAATCGGATGTGACGGTACTGATTCTTGGAGAAAGTGGGGTTGGAAAGGAACTTATTTCTAGATACATCCATGAAAAAAGTGAAAGAAAGGACAATCCTTTCATCGCTGTGAATTGTGCTTCCATTCCCGAGAATCTTTTGGAAAGCGAGCTTTTTGGGTTCGAAAAAGGCGCTTTTACCGGAGCCACTTACAGGAAGGCTGGAAAGTTTGAGCTGGCGGATTCAGGTACAATCCTTCTTGACGAAGTAACCGAGATGGATCTTAGACTCCAGTCGAAGATACTTAGGGTCTTGCAGGAAAAGGAAATAGAAATTATAGGCGCGAAATATCCAAAAAAAGTTGACGTAAGAGTGATTGCCACATCGAATAAGGACGTTAAAAGGCTTGTAGAAGAAGGCAAATTCAGGGAAGATCTCTTTTACAGGCTGAATGTCTTCCCGATCGTTATTCCTCCTCTCAGAGAAAGAAAAGAAGACATACCTCCTCTGGTTTACCACATGATTAAAAAGTACTCTAAGGGTATGGATGTCAGGATTGAGGAGGAGGCCATGGAATACCTTATCAACCGGGAGTGGAAAGGAAACGTAAGGGAGCTTGAAAATGCAATAGCAAGAGCTTGTATACTTTCCGATTACACGATAATCAAAGTCAACCACTTAAAAGAAGTTGAGATGGCGAAGGAAGAAAGATTTGGATCTTTGGAGGAGATGGAAACGAAAATGATAATTGAGGCCCTCAGGGCTACTCATGGCAATAGGACCAGAGCCGCAAAGATACTAGGAATAACCCCAAGAACCTTAAGAAACAAAATCAAAGAGTATAGAAGGATGGGAATAGAGGTCCCGGAGTGGGGGTAAAAGATGGAAAAACTGTCACTTATAGAGAAAGCATTAAATTTGAGGTCATTTTACCATAAGATACTTGCCGGAAACGTGGCGAATGCCAATACGCCGGGTTACAAAAGAAAGGACATAGATTTTGAATCGGAGATGAGAAGAGAAATAAAGAATTCTACCCAAATAAGAATCCTTGAAGATCACGAAACATCAGGACAGATTGAGGCTCGGGATGGTAATACCGTTGATTTGGAGAAAGAAGTAGTTAAGCTTACCGAAAACTTTCTTGCTTACTCAGCGTTAATCCGTGTCATCACGAAGAAGTTTTCGATGATCCGATACATCATAAATGAGGGAAGGAGATAAATTAAAAGTTGAAAGGAGGCCCACATGGCATCTTTTGACGCTTTAAAAATCAGTGCTTCGGCGCTCTCTGCCCAAAAGATTAGAATGGAGATAATTTCATCTAACCTTGCTAACATTCACACCACAAAAACTGAAGATGGCGACCCCTATAGAAAAAAAGAGGTTATTTTCGAACCCGTGGATTTCAAAAATACCCTTCAAGGAAAGCTCCAAGGTGTGAAGGTGCAGGAAGTTGTAGAAAGTAACGATCCTTTTAATAAAGTCTATGATCCTTCTCACCCTCATGCAGATTCTGACGGCTATGTTAATTATCCGAATGTGAATATAATCGAGGAGATGGTCGACATGGTGGATGCTAGCCGGTCCTATGAAGCGAATCTTGCGGTTTTAAATATAACAAAGGAAATGATTATCAAAACACTAGAGATTGTAAAGTAGGAGGCTGACCAATGAAGGTGGAAAACATAAAATTGCCTGACTTTTCGCACTCATTAGAAAAGGCGAACGAAAAAGATGCGGTATCCTTTAAGGAATTTCTGAGGGAGTCCCTAGAAAAGGTCGCAGAAATAGAAAAAGAGGCAACCAAAGAGGTGGAAAGGCTTGCAAAGAATGAATTTGAGGATCTTCACAGTGTCATGATTGCGCTAGAAAAGGCGGATTTAACCTTCCAGCTGATGATGCAGATAAGGAACAAGATAATCACCGCATACGAAGAAATCATGAGAATGCAGGTGTAGTGAATGCCTGACCTCGATTTATACGTTAGGGGAACGAAAGATTACATAAGGTCATTACCTAAAGGAAAGCTTTATACATACTTTCTTATACTCATTTTGATCATTGCCGGCTCAGTGATCGGTCTTTCTTTTTTACAGAAAGAGAGTTATAGTCTTCTATTTTCCGGACTCTCGATTGAAGACGCGTCTATGATCGTAACGAGACTCAAAGAGCAAAGGATTCCCTATAGACTTGAGGCGGGAGGCACGGCTATCTACGTGCCTAAGGATAAGGTTCACGAAATCAGACTCGCTTTGGCTTCGCAAAACGCCCTTCCTGGAAGTGGGAGTGTCGGATTCGAGCTATTTGATAAAGCAAGCTATGGTATGACAGAATTTATGCAAAATATAAACTATAGAAGAGCAGTTCAAGGCGAGTTGCAAAGGACGATTAACCAAATGCCTGAAATAGCCGCCTCCAGGGTCCACATTGCCATCCCCGAAAAATCACTATTTGTGGAAAAAGAAAAGGAACCAACCGCCTCAGTGTTGTTAAAACTAAGACCTGGAAAGACCCTTTCCAGGGAACAGGTCATGGGGATTGTCCATCTTGTTTCCAGAAGTGTGGAGGGGCTTAAGCCAGAAAACGTTGTAGTTGTTGACGCCCAAGGGAAAATACTTTATAAGGGCGGAGAAAAAGACAGTGTGACTTTCATCTCTGCCCAACAGTTCGAATTGCAAAGGACTGTGGAACGAAAGATAGAAGAGTCATTGCAATCCATGCTTGATCAGTTTCTGAACGTAGGTAGATCTATAGTGAGGGTATCCGTAGACCTAAACTTGAGAAAGGTAGAAAAATTAGAAGAAGAGTACCAGCCGGATAAAACCGTTTTGACAAGCGAGAAAAGGCTTAAAGAGAGATCAACGAGCAGATCGACAAGTCCTGGGGGAGTGCCAGGAGTAAGATCTAATGTCCGTAGAGAGGATCAACAATCGAGAGAAAGCGAAAAAACCCAAATGTCAGAAAGGGAGGAAAGTGAGGCCAACTATGAAGTGAGTAGGACCGTTCGAAAAATCGTTGAGCCTTTTGGTGAAATAAAGAGGATTTCAGTTGCTGTAGTTGTTGACGGGAAATACGAAATAGTAAAGACCCAAAAAGGAGAAGAGATTAAGTATATCCCCAGGACTAACAAGGAGTTGGAGGATATAAGGAAGCTTGTGGCGAGAGCGATTGGGTTTGACGAACAAAGAGGAGATACAATCGAAGTGATAAATATGCCTTTTGAGACCGAAAGTCTTGTGGAAGAAAGAGCCCAGATGGAAAGAGAAGAGAAAAGAGAAATGATCCTAACCCTTGCAAAATATGGTTTTTATACGTTGATGGCCTTCGCCATTATCTTTTTTCTTGTAAGGCCTATCTTGCTTCTCCTAAGAAAGCCGCGTCCCAAGGTTGAGGAAGCGTACGAGATGATAAAGGAAGGGAAAGTAGCGTTACAGCGTGAACTGGAAGCTGGAGCTCAGGCGGTTCCTGTACCGGATAGTGTGCAAAAACTGATTGGTGAAAAGAAGATAGATGCCGACACCGTTAGGGCGGTAATCAAAGATTGGATGAGGGGGAATGCGTGAATCAGTTAAGCGAGCTTACGGGAGCCAGAAAAGCGGCAATACTTCTTTTGACTATAGATGATCGAATCTCAAGGGAGGTATTAAAGGGTCTCGAAGAGAGAGAGATTCAGCTTATCGCAAGGGAGATTTCCAATCTCAAGTTCGTTTCCGAAGAGGCTATTCAGAGGGTTCACGAAGAATTTGTGAATATAGTCGCAAAAAGGACAAGGACAATCATAGATGGGGAGGACCTATTTATAAAACTACTTAAAGAGACTCTAGGAGAGGAAAAAGCTGAGGGGTTCTTAGCCCAGATCCAGGGCAGAAAAGGGATGCCTGGTGAATTTTTGAAAACCTGCGATCCAAGGGTTTTGGCATACGTGCTGAAAGGGGAACATCCCCAAACTATCGCCCTAGTTCTCTCCACAATCGGGGCAAGAAAAGCTCACGAAGTCCTAATTAATCTTCCAGAAAAGTTACAATGGGACGTCCTTATGCGGATTGCAACCTTAGAAAAAGTAGACAAAAAGATTTTGGAAGATGTGGAGACTGTACTGAGAGAGCAGCTCGAAGCTATAGGAGTAGTTGAGGGAAGAGAGCTGGGCGGGGTAGAGATGGTTGCAAATATTCTTAACCAGATGGACAGGTCTCAAGAAACGACTCTCCTAGGTAAGATTGAAGAAAAAGACCATGACCTTGCCGAACGCATAAGGCGATTAATGTTCACTTTCGATGATCTTTTGAAAATCGATAACAGAGGAATTCAAATCCTACTGAAAGAAATATCTTCTGAAGATCTAACTATTGCTTTAAAAGGGGCTTCAGAGCAGATAAAGGAAAAGATATTCTCGAACATGTCCGAAAGGGCAAGGGCTATGCTTAAGGAAGATATCGAAGCACTAGGACCGATAAGAGTTTCGGAAGTCGAAAAGGCACAGCAGAGGATCGCCATGGTTGCGAAGAAACTCGAGTCAGAAGGAAAGATAGTAGTTTCACGCGGAAATGAGAGATTCATCTAGTCCAAAACCTCTCTCCCTTAAAAATCTTGAGGAAGACTCTTCTTTGAAGGAACCAGAAAGATTTTACCCATTTTTCGAGGGAAGACCAGAAGAGGTAAAGATCCAGATAGAAAAAGATGAGACACAAAACATAGAGGAAGAAATAAGAAAGACATTCGAAGAGGCTTACCGTCAGGGAGAGAAAGCCGGGTACGAAATGGGAATGAAAAAGGCTGAAGCTGTGATTAAAAGGTTTAACAGCTACCTTTCAGGTTTCGAAGAGTTTAAAAAAGAGATGACAAAGAAGGCAGAAAGATTAGCATTTGAAATCGCGTTTGCTGTTGCGGAGGCGATCGTATTGAAGGAGTGTTCGGTTGACAAAAGCTCTGTGCTTAATATGATAAAGAAGGCTTTGGAGCTTTGCGAGAAAAAGAGTGAAGTTGTGCTAAAAGTCCGCACTGACGACTATAATTACATCATTAGTTCCATAAGTGGAATTCGGGTTGAACCTGACGAGACGCTTAAAGAACCTGGTTTTGTCATAGAGAGTAATTTTGGAATCATCGATGGGACTTTAAAGACACAGATTGAAGAGCTGAAAAGAGAAATATCAAAATTTTTCGAATAAAAATGGAGCTTGGAAAAATTAAGGAAATTCTCTCAACGTGTTATCCTTACAAGATTTACGGCAAAGTAGAACAGGTTGTGGGTTTAGTTATTGAAGGGAGAGGACCCATATCATCGATAGGGGATAGTGCTCAAATTTTTCCATTTGGTGAAGCGGAGCCTATAGAAGCCGAAGTTGTGGGTTTTAAAGATGGGAAGACCCTTCTTATGCCGCTTGGAGATATACGGGGAATAGGAATAGGGTCCAAAATAATGACAGGAAAACAGTCTGCCTTTTATTACGCTGGAGAAACATTGCTGGGTAGAGTTATTGACGGCTTGGGAAATCCGTTGGATGGAAAGGGAGAGATAAGGGGCAAAGAACCTGTTCTTATTTACAGAAGGACAGTTAACCCAATGAGAAAAAAGATGATAACCGAGCCCCTAGATGTTGGTGTCCGCTCAATAAACGGTCTACTAACATGCGGCAAGGGCCAGAGGATTGGAATCTTTGCTGGCTCTGGAGTTGGAAAGAGCGTTCTTTTAGGAATGATTGCAAAACACACAAGCGCTGACGTGAATGTCATTGCGCTTATCGGCGAAAGGGGAAGGGAGGTTAAAGAATTCATAGAGAGAGATCTTGGCCATGGACTTGAGCGTTCTGTGGTCGTCGTGGCTACCTCTGATGAAGCTCCCCTTATCAGAGTTAGAGGAGCATACCTTGCTGTTGCCATAGCTGAGTATTTTAGAGACAAGGGTTATGATGTACTTTTTATGATGGATTCTCTTACGCGGTTCGCAATGGCCCAGAGGGAAGTCGGGTTAGCGATCGGTGAACCGCCGACAACGAAGGGTTATACTCCAAGCGTCTTTTCACATCTTGCAAAGCTTTTGGAAAGGACGGGAAACGGGGAAAACGGGGGCTCCATGACCGCAATATATACGGTTCTCGTGGAAGGTGACGATTTGGATGATCCCATTGCAGACGCATCAAGGGCCATATTGGACGGTCACATAGTCCTTTCCAGAAAGCTGGCAGACTCAAACATTTATCCAGCTGTGGATGTACTTCGAAGTGTAAGCAGAGTGATGAGAGATGTTGTGTCCAAAGAGCAGATGGAATATGCTTCGAGAATTGTGGAGATAATTTCCGAGTATGAGAGAGCTGAAGACCTCATAAATATAGGGGCTTACGTCGCTGGCACCAATCGGAAAATAGACTACGCGATTTCAATGATCGAAAAGGTGAGGCTTTTCTTAAAACAGGATGTGGATGAAAAGGTGACCTTAGAGGATGCAATAAATGCCATGAAAATTTTACTTGCTGTCTAAGATGCTTATAAAAAGACTTGAACGGCTAGCTGAAATTGTAGAGAAAAAGAGAGAAGAAAAGAAAAACGAGTTGACAAAAATCGAAGAACTTTTAAAATCTGTCGAAAATGACATAGAACAAACGAAAAATGAGTACGAAAAGAGCTACCAAAGGCTTCTTTACGGACCTGTCACCGGAAGCGATTTCTACGCTATAAAGGATTACCTTTCATATCTCCGAGAGAGAGAAAATTTACTTCTCCAGAAAAAGCATGAGCTCACTACAAAAGCTGCCAAGTTGAAGGATGAGCTAGTCTCTCTGCATAAGGAATGCAAAAAGCTGGAAATTCTGATAGAGAAAGCTATCTCAAATAAAAGGAAACATGAACTAAGGTTAATCCAGAAAAGAATAGATGAAATAGCTTTAAGGTCAAAAGTTTCATCCGATTAGCAAAAGAGGAAATTTTTTCCTTTTCTAGAATCAATTTTCCGCCATTTTGATTTGAGGATCTGTTTCCTTCGTTATTCCCTCTCAATTTCATTTTGGCACGTCTTTTGTTTTAAGCTTTGATAATGGAGCTCAATATACTGTTCGAACCAAAAATCTTTTTTATGTGCCAACTGGGCTTTGAAGAAATTCTTGACTTTATTCGTTTTCATTCCGACAAAAAAGAAGAATTACCTATTTTCGAGGCTATTTTTAAAACACTTGCAGAGAAAGTAAAAGAAGAAAAAAAGAATGATAGAAGTCCGTTTGAGACCCACAACTTTAAGGAGCAAGAAGAGTCTCATTACTTCACTTATTTAGCAGGTCTATCTTACACACCGCCAATTACAATTCAAAATAAAGCGAATGAAAAAGACGAAGCTTTGAACCAAAGAGAGGATGATCTAAAAACCATATTTTTCGATGAAAACATAAGTGAAAGTAAAGAGTGGATCTTTGCCTCGGAACTGAACGAGACCGTTTTGAGTCATATTCCTCCATTTATTAAGTCTTTACACCAACCGATTAACGCCAAAGAAACTGAGATGCCGCCTCAGTTAGAGAAAGATTATTACCTAAAAGTAAAAGATCTTTTCCGCACAAAGATGGATCATGAGCTCAATTTTACCTCGACGCAGGAGATGAAGGAGGCGGTGTTTAAATCTTTTTTGGGAATCCCTCACATTTTTATAGCCAGAAAGGCCGACAAAAATTCTTTCCATTCCTCTCCTTTTCATTTTGCTTTATCTCTACGGTTAGAAGATGTAAAGATCTCAAAAAAATCGGATGAACCGAGTATTTATTCTTTTGAAAAAGGTCAAATCCAATCGTCAGACGAAGGATCTCAATTGGATGAAGCTAAAAAACAACCGAAAGTACTCGGGCAAAAAGGCGAAAATATGCTCAACGATTTTCCAGTGGAGAAACGGAGTTTTATTTTAAAGGATTCCTATCCAACACCACGTGATGAAGAAAAAAAGGCGCATATTACTTCTGAGCCATTGACAGAACCGCTTGTAACCAATAAAATGCTCAGATTTTTTTATGCGGAGGGTCAGAGAACTCTGAAAAATTTGGGGAATCACTCACAGTCAATTGAGGAATCTCCAGTAAAACCGACCTTTAATGGGAAATGGAATGGTTTTTTTCTGGAAGAAATAGAAAATACTTCTAAACTTTCACTTTTGTCTACTCATGAAGTCGACGTCTCCACGACCGAGACGGATTTTGAGCTTTTGGGCCAGGACGGAGAAGAAAAACTCGAAAGGACAAAAGAGTCTTTCCTTTCGATGCAAAAAACAAGATTTCAGTACGCTTTTGAAGAAGTCTCTCCTAAAAATGGTGATAGACCGCCATTAAATGACACGAAAGAGTCTAAGCACTCAACCGAAAGTAAGGTCTCGTTGAATTCCATGATCGAAAAACTAATTAATTCTTCCAATTTGGAAGAAAAAAGAAACCAAATTAGTTTAAATCTTGAACTCGAAAACGGGGAATCTATGAAACTTACCCTTCGGGAAGCAGGTCCAAGAATACTTGTTCATGTGCGAACCCAAAGTGAATTTATAGCTAGCCTCATTGAAGGAGGAAAATACGAAATTGTCCGGGCTCTTGAGGAGAAAAATTTGCCCACTGCTATATACGTGAACTATGAAGCCAAGGATAACTCAAAGAAAGAGCGAAGAGAAAAAATACGAAGAAGAATTGAAACACATGATATGGAGCTCTTCTTAGAGAAAATATTAGAGATAAGTTAAAGGAGGAGATATGAAGATTGAAAACTTGAAAAATAACTGGGATGTAGCGTCCGGACAGACCCGTGCCTTGGTAGACAGGCAACAGTTTTTAAAAATCCTCGTAGCACAGCTCAGACACCAAAATCCTCTTCAGCCACTCAAACCGGACGAGTTTTTAACACAACTTGCCCAGCTCACCCAGGTCGAACAACTTCAAAACATTAATAGCTCCATCCATAGCCTTACACGTACTTTAGATCAATTAAGCCCTTTAACTCTCTCATCCATTTTAGGAAAAAAGGTGGAATCGGAAAATCAAATTATGACTAAGGGAGATGAAATTTTCGTAACTCCAAGTGAAGATTACGATTATGTAACCATTGTACTCCACGATGTTTCAACAGGAGATATTAGGGAAGTTTCTATATATAAAGGCGAGCCCCTAATCTATAGGCATGAGGGAGAAAACCCTGTATTTGTGAGTGCCTATGGAAGAAAAGGCAACAAATTAATCGGATGCCAGATTAAAGTTTATCGCGTAATTTCGGAGCTTAACATCGATCCGGAAGGAAAAGTAAAAGTAATTTTTGCTGACGGAAGCTCAATGTATCTTGACAAAATAAAAAGAATAAAGCAGTAGGAGGTGAAAGTATGCTTAGCTCTTTCTTTTCAGGGATAAGCGGTCTTGTTGCCAATAGCCAGGCTTTAAATATCGCTGGAAACAACATAGCGAACGTAAACACGGTCGGATACAAAGCAAGCAGAGCCACCTTCCAAGACGTTTTTTACCAGTCCATATACACATCTTCAGGTTCTGCCCAGGTTGGCAGGGGAACAGCCTTAAGCTCGGTGGATACTCTTTTTTCGCAAGGTTCATTCGAATCCACTTCAGAACCGACAGACCTAGCGATAGGAGGAGACGGTTTTTTCATAGTGAGATCTCCAGATAGCAATGAGCTGTATTACACTAGAGCTGGCCAATTCAGGTTCGACAGATACGGTTACCTTATTACACCGTCCGGATACATCCTTCAGGGAAGAATCATAGACAGAGCCACAAATACACCTGTGGGTGTAAGTACAGACATCGTTATTTCCCGTGAACCTAGCCAACCCCGAGCCACATCCATGATCGGAATGGCTGTAAATTTACAGTCGAACTGTGAATGGAAAGGGAGACTTGGCGAGCTACAAGGTACGGGACCGATAACAAATGTTGCTCCGAGTGCAGGTAAATATCCTGTCGTTGGTGATTATACATTCCATGTTACCCAAGCCGGGAACATTTATACTTTGAAAATAGTAGTTTCCCGCAAAGGCCCGGACGGACAAATCCTCCAGCCTCCACAGACTTTTGAGTACGAAGGACAGATAATGGCAAACACGACATACACGAACTTTGCGGGTTCGGGCCTTGATATAACTATCGGCAATTTGGCTCAAGGATCCCAAGAAATGACAATAGAAGGATTCGTGTACGAAAATATGACGCCCACCAAAAACCCAATAGCCACATCCAACTATTCCTCATCGATCACCGTTTACGACTCACTAGGACAGGCCCACGTTGTGAATGTTTACTTCCGTAAATCCCATGAGGTTCAGGCTACGGGAAACAGTGTTTGGGAATGGATGGCAGTCCTTAACGCAAGTGATTCCGCAACTGGCAAAGACACCCTAGTTGGATGGGGAGAGCTCGAATTCAATAGCAGAGGAATACTCGTTAAAGGAGGAGATCCCGTGGCGCTGGAATTCGATTTTTCTCAAGGGGCACTACCGGATCAAAGAATAGAACTCATTTTCGGTCCGAAATCTGGTGGAGGTGCGTCAACCCAGTACCCTATAGCCTCCACAACTAACTTTCAGACCCAAGATGGTTATCCTCCTGGGGTCTTAATGAACGTTACTGTAAGTTCGGAGGGTGTGATTTCAGGACATTATACTAACGGTCAGATTCTAGATCTTTACCAGATTACGCTTGCCAAATTCAACAATCCCCAGGCACTATACAAAGAAGGTGCGAATCTCTACTCGGAAACTATAGATTCTGGTCCTGCCTATACCAGTTCTCCGGGAAGCGGAGGTCTTGGAAGGATAAACCCGAATTCTTTAGAACAATCGAATGTGGATCTGGCAACCGAGTTTGTAAAGCTTATAGTTGCACAAAGAGGGTTTCAGGCTAACGCACGGATAATAACTACAACGGATGAAGTTTTAACAGAACTCATGAATATAAAGAGGTAAAAACTGGAGGTTCAAAGACGTGACGGAAATTTCAACCTTCCGCCGTCAATTATCTGACACCTAGGCATGAATAAAGGAGGTGGAAGTGTAAGAATAATTAGACTCCTTATGGCATGCTAATTGCTTCCGGCCCTTAAAAAGGCTCGGGAGCAAAAAGATGCCTACCGAAGGACAGGAAAATAAAAAGGCCGAAAAGAAAAAATCAAAGTTAATAATTTTCGCTTTACTCATAATCGTTCTTTTTGGCGGTGGCTTATTCGGTGTTTACCATTTCTACGGTGAAAGGATCTTAAAAAAGGAGACTCAAGAAGGGGCTGGAAAAAAGGCTGAAAAAAAGGGTGAACCGAAAACAGGGCTAATTTTAAGCCTTGAACCTTTCCTCCTTAATCTTTCCGGAAGTCTCACTAGATATGCAAAAATATCTATAAGTCTCGAACTTAAGGATCCAAAAACCCTCGATTATGCCAAAAAGATAACACCTGCTTTAAGGGACCGGATAATACAGGTTTTGGCGACGAAGACCGCGGAGACGCTTCTTGATGCTTCTCAGAGAGAGACCATAAAGGTAGAGATAAGCGAGAAAATAAATAGCCTCTTTGAGGATGATAGGAGCGTAAAAGCCATATACATTACCGACATCGTGGTCCAGTAGGGAGTCATATGGAACAGATTCTTACTCAGGAAGAAATTGATGCTCTCCTTAAAGGACTTGCCGAAGGAGCAATTTCCGTTCCGGAGGAGCGGGAAGCAGAAAAGGATCAAAAGAGAGAAGAAGTCCGTCCTGGGGTAAAGCGCTTCGATTTCCTAAGACACGCAAGGGTGAGAAAGGAACATTTTCCAGCACTTCAGTTCATTTTCGACAGATTTTCTAAATCCTTTCAGCACT
>JANXAF010000017.1 GCA_025062045.1 Thermodesulfobacteriota bacterium | reverse complement strand
GTGCCAGAGATGCAAACGGTTAACCAATGGGCTTCCTTTCATCACGAGAGACTTGACGGCTCCGGATATCCTTTCCATCTTACGGCGAAGGATCTCACTCTCGGTTCAAGGATAGTGGCTGTGGCAGATCTTGTTACTGCCCTACTCGAGGACAGGCCTTACAGAAAGGGCTTTTCTCCTAAGGAGATGTTCGAGATTCTGCGGAATCTCGTTCATGAAGGAGCAATCGATGGTCGGATCGTAAGGATAGCCGAAAGTAGTATTGATCTTATCCTGCAAAAGATCTCCAAACTTAAAGAAGAATCTTGATGCTCAGCTTATGGGGATTAGAAGCTTACGAATTAGCTCACCTTTTTTTGTGGCAAGCCCTTTCGAGTGCGTAAAAAAAATCTTTAAACCCTTTTGATTCCACGTCGAAGGAGACCTCTTCCAGTCTCCTTACGAGTGCACTTCCTATCACAAATCCATCTGTAAAATCGAAAAACTCTTCGATCGTCTCCGCCTTTGATATTCCAAATCCTAATACAACTGGTAGTTTTGTAAGGTTCTTCGTATCGATTAGCATCCCTTTTACGTCCTCGGGTAAACTTTCCCTTTCTCCTGTCACTCCAGTGACAGAGACAAAATATATGAACCCAGAGGCATATCTTTTTATACGCGCAATCCTACTCCTATTTGTAAGGGGTGAGACGAGACATACAAAATCGAGCCCGCCTCGTTTTGCGCACATCCAAAAAGGGTATGCTTCTTCGTAAGGTAGATCAACGCACAAAATGCCATCGACTCCTGATTCTTTCGCTTCATATATGAGTCTTTCGAACCCGTAAGAGAAAAAAGGGTTCATATAACCCATAAGAACGACTGGAATTTTAGCCTGCTTTTTAAATTTCCTTACTATCTCTAGGATGTCAAATAGCGTCGTTTTACTCTTTATCGCCCTCTCCATGGCCCTCTGAATGACAGGTCCGTCTGCCATAGGGTCAGAGAACGGAACACCAAGCTCAATTATGTCTGCGCCCTCTTTTGCGAAAAAATCCATGATCTCGATAGTCTTTTCCTTAGTCGGATCACCTCCAGTGATGTAAGGAATTAGAGCCTTTTTGCCCTCTCTTTTTAGAGTATCGAAAACTTCTTTAAGCGCCATCCTTTTTTAACCTATTTAAAACGGTTGTTAAATCCTTGTCTCCCCTTCCAGAAAGATTGACAAGGACTATCTTGTCTTTGAACTCTTTTCGATTTTTCATCAAAAAAGCAAGGGCGTGACTACTCTCAAGGGCAGGAAGAATCCCCTCCTCCCTTGAAAGGAAAAGATAAGCCTCGATGACTTCTTCATCTTCAGCGTAAGTGTATTGAACCCTTCCTGATTCGAAAAGGAAACTATGTTCAGGTCCAACGCTTGCATAATCGAGTCCTGGTGCAATGGAATAAGTGTCTAAAATCTGTCCCCATTCGTCCTGAAGAACGTAGCTTTTGCTACCTTGAAATATACCTATTCTTCCTTTCTGGAATCTCGCCGCGTGTTTATTTGTGCTTATCCCCTCTCCTCCTGCTTCAACCCCAATCAGCATGACATCCTTCATTTTGAGAAAGGGAAGGAATATGCCCATAGCGTTACTTCCTCCTCCAACACATGCAACAACAACATCCGGGAGTCTTCCCTCTCTTTTCAGGATCTGTCTTTTTGCCTCCCTTCCTATTGCGGAGACAAAGTACTTGACCAGCTCTGGATACGGATACGGACCGAAAACTGTTCCCAGAACGTAGTGGGTTGTCCTCACATTTGTAACCCAGTCCCTTAAAGCCTCATTTATCGCGTCTTTAAGTGTTCTCGTTCCGCTCTTCACAGGTTGGACTTTCGCACCGAGCATCTCCATTCGCATAACGTTAATTCTCTGTCTTTTTACATCATCCTCCCCCATATAGATCACACAATCCAACGCCAAAAGAGAGGCGGCCGTTGCACACGCCACTCCGTGTTGTCCTGCCCCTGTCTCGGCGATTATCCTTTTTTTATTCATTCTCTTTGCTAGTAAAGCTTGGCCTAGGGCGTTTAGAATCTTGTGTGCTCCCGTGTGGCAGAGATCTTCCCTTTTAAGATAGAGTTTAAACCCCAGTTTTTCTGAGGCATTTCTCGCGTAATAAAGCGGGGTTGGCCTTCCAATGTATTCTCTTTGGTAAGAGTGGAGTTCTCTTTTGAAGGATGTATCTTTTTTTGCAGCTTTTAGGACTTCTTCTAGTTCGTAGAGGGCAGGCATTAGCGTCTCTGGTACAAACCTTCCTCCAAAATTCCCGTAGTACCCTTTCTTACCCATAACACCTTATCCTTCTTATCAACTCTTCCATCTTTTTTGCGCTTTTCTTTCCAGGTCTCTCTTCAACCCCCGAAGATATGTCTATTCCATACGGTTTAAGTTCCAACGCTAAATCTATGTTATCGAGGTTTATTCCTCCGGCCAAAATAAACTCTCTTTTTACCCCTTTTAGCATACTCCAGTCGAATCTTACCCCTTCTCCTCCATACGCTTCAGTATAGCTATCAAGAAGAGGAAAATAGGGTGTACTTTCGATATGAGAGATATCATTTTCGTCTCTTATCCTAATCACCCTTATGGCAATCCTTTTATCAAGCTTAAGATCTCTGTAGATCTGCACCCGGTCTAGGTTGATCTCTCTCATGATTGTGAGGATCTCTTTTTCATCCTCTTCTACGAACACTCCGACGGTTGTGACGAAGGGAGGTAACCTATCTATTATCTTTTTTGCCGAGCTAGGTTCGATGTACCTTTTGCTCTTTTTGTAGAATACGAATCCGATTGCGTCTGCTCCAAGCTTACACGCCAAAAGGGCATCTTCCAAATTGGTTATTCCACAAATCTTAACTTTCACCATATTTGAGCCTTCGTATCTCGCCTTCCGGATCGTTAGATCTCATAAGCAATGTTCCAACAAGAAAACCGGAAACTCCGTATTCTACAAATCTTTCTATGTCCTCCCTCTTTTTTATGCCACTTTCCATGATAACGGGAATAGAACTTGGGACTCTTTTTAAAAGATTTAGGGCGTTATCTAGATCCACACTTAAAGAAGAGAGGTTTCTCGAGTTTATACCGAGTAAAAAATTGCCCTCAAATAGGTTAAGGACTTCAGTTAATGCGTCTTTTGTGTGGACTTCCAGAAGCACATCAACCTCATACGATCCACAGATTTTTAAAAAATTCTTTAAGTCCGCATTTGTTAGTGCCTCTGCGATAAGAAGTACACAGTCAGCCCCGTAATACTTACTTTCTACTATCTCATAAGGATCGACCAAGAAGTCCTTCCTAAGTACAGGAAGATGGGTCAGCTTTTTTGCAAGCCTCAATAAAGAAGGATCCCCTTTAAAGTATTTCTCTTCCGTCACAATTGAAAGCGAATCTGCTCCACCTTTCTCGTATGCTTTTATCTGTTCTTCGAATATCGTATTTTCGTTGAGCGTTCCAGCTGTCGGAGACGCTCTTTTAAACTCCGCGATTATCTTAATCTCAGCTGGGAATCTTGAAGAAAAAACCTCCAAAAATGGCCTTTTTTCGAGTTGAGATAGCCTATTCTCCATCTCCTTTTCGGGAAAAAGCCTTTTCTTTTTTTCAAGAATGGGGCGCTTTTCCTCCAGGATCTTCTTTAAAAACATTTTTTGCTTTCCTCTACGTAGCTCTCTAAGACCTTTAGCGCCAAACCCGAATCTATTACCTCCTTTGCATACTCGATCCCTTCTCCTATGCTTTTTGTCTTTCCCACAAGGTAAAACCCGTATCCGCTGTTTAAAAGAACCACATCCCTTTTTGGACCCCTTTCCTTTCCGCTTAAGATCCTTTTTGCAATAAAAGCGTTCTTTTGCGGATCACCACCCAAGAGATCTTCCTTTTTTGCTCTTTTTATTCCAAACTCCTCTGGGGAAAGTGAGTACCTTTTCACCCTTTCTTTGTCTATTTCGAAGACCGTTGTTTCTTGAGCCACACTTATCTCATCTAGACCGTCTAAGCTATAGTAAACTGCCGCTTTTTGAACGTCAGTCTTCGTTAATACTTCAACGTAGACATAAGCCATCTCAGGTTTTGCCACACCGAGAAGCATATAATCTGGCGATAATGGATTCGCAAGGGGCCCCACGATATTGAATATGGTCCTGATTCCTATATCTTGTCTTACCTTTTGGACTTGCTTTAGTGCGGGATGGAAAAAAGGTGCAAAAATAAAGGCAAATCCGGTCACCTCTATTAATCTTTGTATTTCGGACTCATCTTGGTTTAGTCTCGCCCCTAAAGACTCGATAAGATCTGCGCTTCCACAAAGGCTCGATAAAGCTCTATTTCCATGTTTCGCAACTTTTACTCCTCCTCCGGCTAAAACGAAGGCTGACACGGTGGATATATTAAAGGTTTTTTGCCCATCCCCTCCCGTACCAACGATATCAAGTAAGGGTTTATAAGGGACGGAGACCCTTTTTGCTTTCTCTCTTACCACACTTAGTGCTGCTAGAACTTCTTCAGGTCTTTCCCCTTTAATCCGGAGTGCAGTTAAGAATGCAGCTATTTGAGATTCTTTTGCCTTGCCCTCAACGATCTCACTTATGACCTCCTTTACCTCCTCGAAAGACAGATCTATTCGATCGGCGAGTTTCTTTATGGCGTCTTTGATCATACTTTTACCCCCGCGATCTCTAAAAAATTCTCCAATATCTTTTTGCCGCTCTCTGTAAGGATAGATTCTGGATGAAACTGGACACCTTCTATGAAGCATTCTCTGTGCCTTATCCCCATTACCTCCCCGTCTTCGGACTTAGCCGTAACTTCTAAAACCGAATCATCGATGGAGCTTTCATCTATTACGAGCGAATGATACCTTACAGCACGAAACGGGTTTTTTAAGCCTTTAAATATTGTTTTTTCGTCATGATAGATAAAGGACGTCTTTCCATGTAAAATCCTTTTTGCTCGCACAATTCGTGCCCCGAAGGCGTATCCGATACACTGATGGCCCAAGCATACACCAAGAATTGGGGTTTTATTCCCGAACCTCTTTATCACTTCCACTGTCAATCCCGCATCTTCTGGTCTTTTCGGTCCGGGTGAGATAACTATTGCGGAAGGTCTCATCTTTTCTATCTCGTCGAGTTTGAATCGATCGTTTCTCATAACCAGAATTTCCGATGTCATTTCCCCCAGGTACTGAAAGAGGTTATAGGTGAAGGAATCATAGTTATCTATGAGGAGAATCATTTGAGGATATCCCCGATACTTCGTAAAGTTTCTGTCAGGGCCTCTAATTTATTCAGTGTCTCACAGTACTCTTTTTCCGGAATCGAATCGAAAACAATACCTGCACCAGCCTGCATGAAGAGCTCATTTTTCCTCATAAGCAAGCTCCTTATAGTGATGCAAAAGTCCATATCGCCGCTAAAAAGAAAATAGCCTGTTGCTCCGGCGTAAAATTCTCTCTTTTCCTCCTCCAACTCTTCTATGATCTCCATGGCTCTTATTTTAGGAGCACCAACTACCGTTCCTGCAGGAAAACAAGAAGCAAAAACGTCAAAGGCATCTAGAGTTTCCCTTAATACTCCTCTGACCGAAGAAACTATGTGCATGACGTGTGAATACCTCTCCACATCCAAAAACCGCTCTACGACCACGCTACCGATTTTGGATACCCTTCCCACGTCATTTCTTGCGAGATCAACAAGCATCACGTGTTCTGCCAATTCTTTTTCGTCTGAAAGTAAGTCTTTTTCTAGTCTTCGATCCTCTTCTTTGGTTTTCCCCCTAGGTCTTGTGCCGGCAATGGGATTTAGCTGTATCACGCTATTTTTCATTCTCACCATTGTTTCTGGGGAAGAACCGATAAGACTGTATTCCGGAAAATCAAGGAGGAACATGTACGGGGAAGGATTTATAAGTCTTAAGGCTCGGTAGATGTCTGTACTTTCGGCATCGATAAGCACCTTTAATCTTTGCGACAAAACGACCTGAATAACATCTCCGTTTACTATGTATTTTTTTGCGGCTTCTGCCATGTTCTTAAATTTCTCTTCCGTAACTTTTGCTTCTATTCTATCCACACGAAGATCCTTCCTTTTCGGGGTTGGAATGGAAAACCGCAAAATGAGTTTTAGCTCCCGTACCCCTTCTTCACCTTCCTCTGGGCTTACTGAGATGAGGTCTATTTTTCCTCTATAGTTGTCGAAAATCGCAATCTTAGACGGAAAAACAAAGTACATGTCGTAACACCCTATCGTTTTTGGCTTTGTATCTGGAATCCTTTCAAAGAACCGGACTGAATCGTATGAAACGTATCCAAAGGCCCCGGCCGCTTGTACTTTACGTTCGTTTTCGTCAGTTATTTTCAGATTCTTGACCAAAAACTTTAAAATCTCAAAGGGATTTTCAACGGAGAGCTCGCCCTCTATTAAACCAGAGAGAAGGACTTTTTGCCCCAAAGCCTTGAATATGAGGTAAGGATCGAAACCGATAATCGAGTATCTACCTGATTCTTCTTTCTTTTCCGCGCTCTCGAATAGAAAAGAGGGGCCGTTCTCGTAGACAGATTTCATTTTGAGGTAGTAAGAAAGAGGGGTATCCAGGTCCCCAAGAACCTCTTTAATTATTGAATTCAGTTTTAGCGGACCTCTTTCGCTTACAATTTTTAGGAATTCAGAATAGTTCAACTCAAGTTCCTCCTGAGTCTAGAGAGTAGTGCTGAAAGTTCCTCGTAGTCTCTTTGCTTTATGATATGTTTCAAATATTCTAGTTTGCCCGTGATCTTGTCCAGTTCAAAAAGTGAGTAAGGGTTAAAAAGAATCTCCGCGAGTAGATGATCATCCTCTGATAAAAGGCCTTTCGCAATGGTTAAATGCTTTTGGAAGGTTGTCCCTGGAACGACTTTTTTTTCTACACAGGACGCAAATACAAGGGAGGAGACGAAGGGCACACTTAAAGAATAAGCCATCATTCTGTCATGCTCGTCGAATGTCAGTTCGAAAAATTTGATCCTAAATTTTCTGAAAAATCTTTTAAAAACCCTCATTCCTTCTTTGTCCGAACCGGATATGAAAATGACATTCTCTCCCCTTAGTCTCTCCAAATTGGCAAAGGTCGGGCCAAACATTGGATGCATTGAGAGATACCGTGCTCTTTTTTTTGTGTAGTACTCCGGAATATCACCCTTTATGGACGCTATATCTGAAAGAATGGTGTCTCTTGCTATGTGCGGCTCTATCTCCTCGAAGGCTCTTATCGTCTCCTTTAAAGACACAGCATTAAGAACAAGTTCCGGCCTGAAGCTTTTGAGATCTTCTGGTGGCAAAATAGCTATTTCGTTCTTTACTGTCTCGACTCTATTTTTATCCTTATCGAATCCATAAACCTCATGTTCCTTACTTAATCTTTGCGCAAACCAATATCCCATGTTGCCTAACCCTAAGACGTATATCCTCATTCTTTATCTCCTCTAGACGTGTAGCAACCTAAGAACTTGAAAAAGTCCGTTTCTTTTTTTAAATCCTCTATCGCTCTTCTCACCCTTTCCTCCTTTTCGGATCCGTAAAAATCAGTGTAGAAAAGATAGTGTCCCGGGTCACCCCTTTTGGGCCTCGATTCTATCTTGGTGAGGTTTATACTATACTCGGAAAATATTTTTAAAATCCGAAAGAGCGCACCTACTTCGTGTTTAGCGCTAAATATTACGGAACACTTATCCCCGTCATTCGTTCTCTTACTTGAGAGCACAACGAACCTTGTGACATTATCCGGATGATCCTCCACATTTTCCTTTATGATTTCCAAATTATAAATGCTCGCGCAAAGCTTGCTTGCAATGACACACGCACCTTTTAGTCTGTTTTCCGACAACATCCTCGCAGCCCCAGCTGTATCGTAATAAGGCCTCGGTTCAAGTTTGTGTCTATTTATAAAATCTCTGCACTGGTTGAGAGCTTGGGGATGGGAGTAAACTACTTTAAGATCCCTGTAATCATCGTCCGGCAGGGCAAGAAGGCAATGGTGAATAGGAAGATTCACTTCTCCTACTATGTACAACTTAGTGGTCAAAAGAAGATCCAAAACTTTAGAAATTCCTCCCTCGAGAGAGTTTTCAATTGGAACAATACCAAAGTCGAGTATCCCTTTTTCAGTCTCCTCAAAAATTTCTTCAAATTCCATGCAGGGAATAGGAACAAGGCTACGATCAAACTTCATAGCGGCAATTTCGCTATACGCACCGTGTTCTCCTTGGAATCCTATAAGTCTTAATCCCTCTTCTTGAACATCCTTACTTCGCTTTAGGATCAATCCGAAAAGTTTCTCTATAAAGTTCGCATCGATAAGGTAGCTTGGATGTCTCCTTAGATTGTTGAGGATCTCTTCTTCTCTTTGGGGGTCGAATATGCGCTCTTTGAGTCTTCCGATCTTTAGAACGATCTTAAACCTTTCGTCTAGAAGCTCTATGATCTTTTTATCGATCCCGTCAATCTTTTTTCTTAGCGTCCTAATCTCATCCTCTTTCATGCCACACCCTCCGTATTTTCTGTTCCATGAGCATAAGATCTGCAAGCACTATGCTACATGCGGCCTCCAAAATGACAGGGATCCTTATGGCAAAACAAGTGTCATGCCTTCCTTTAATTTCTATTTCGGTTCTTTGGCCTGTTCTTAAGTCTAAGGTCCACTGTTTCTTCCTTATACTCGGGGTCGGCCTTACAACTACCCTCAAAATCACATCATTTCCGTTTGTTATTCCGCCTTGGATACCACCTGAGTGGTTTGTTTTCGTCTTTCCATCAATGGATATTATCTCATCGTTATATTCCGATCCTTTCATACGAGATGAATCGAACCCGCAGCCGAACTCGATACCTTTTACCCCGGGAATCGAAAAAACCATGTGGCTTATTAGAGACTCGAAACTATCAAAGAATGGTTCGCCAAGACCCGGTGGAACGTTCTTTATCGTGCATTCTACGATACCACCTAACGTATCTCCTACACTCTCTGCCTCTTCTATTGCCGCAATAAAATCTTTTCTTCCTCCTACCTCGATGAGTTCCGCATGGACCGTTGTCGGCTTTATGAGCTTCTTCGCAACAACACCGGCTGCACAGATGGCCACGGTGAGTCTTCCAGAGAACTGTCCACCTCCCCTAGGATCGTTAAACCCTCCGTACTTTTTGTAGGCTACAAAGTCCGCATGTCCAGGTCTTGGAAGATGTTCGAGATCTTCATAGCTTTTTGAGCTCACATCTTTATTTTCGAAAAGGATAACTAAAGGTGAGCCATCGGTCCTTCCTCTGTAAAGTCCAGACTTAATGAGTGGAACGTCTTCCTCCTTCCTTTGGGTCACCCCTTTAAGATCTGGCATCCTTCTTTTTAAATCTTCTTTAAAGTCTTCCAAACTAAGCGGCAATCCGCTTGGACATCCATCTATCACCACTCCAACTATCTCTCCGTGGGATTTGCCGATTATCGTTATCCTGAAGAGTTTTCCGAACGTGTTCATCTAGTTAACCTCGAAAGTTCATCGAAAAACCCCGGATAAGACTTTTTCGTGCATCCCGGATTTAGAATCTCAATTCCTTCTGAGCTTCTAAGTCCCAGTATTGCAAAGGCCATGGCAATTCTGTGGTCTCTTTTTGGATCTATCGTTCCTCCCTTTATCTTTTTTTTGCCCTCTATCGTTATCTTATTTTCCGTAACCTCGAACTTGATCCCTAGCTTTTCAAATCCTGTACACATGCTTGAAAGCCTATTACTCTCCTTATGGAGCTGCCTATGGGTGCCATAGATTGTGCTTTTCCCCTCAGCACAGGCGGCAAGAACACAAAGAGGAGGGAAAAGATCAGGACAGTCGGAAGTGTCGAACTGGAATTGTCTAATTCTATCCTTTTGAACCATTACGCCGTAAGGCGTAATCTCCACTTTTGCACCGCACATTTTTAGAACGTCGATGATTCTTTTATCCGCCTGTTCTGAGTCGAATGCTAAATCTCTCACAAAGATACTTCCAGAGATGGCAGCGCCAACTAAAAAAAAGGATGCGGATGACCAGTCTTTCTCGACCGTGTAATTTATAGGATCGAAGCTCTGACCGCCTGGAATATAGATGGTGGATAGATCGTCATCGGCCTCAAATTTGACTTTCGCTTTCCTCAGTATATCTAGCGTCATGCGGATGTAAGGCTTGCTTTTCCCCTCTTTTATCCTTAGGACTGAGTCATTCTCTGTAAGCGGTAAGCAAAAAAGAAGTCCGGAGATGATCTGGGAAGTTAGACTTCCGTCTACCGTTGCTACTTTACCTTTCGCCCTGCCCCTAACTTTTACGGGCAAATATCCGTTTTTACTTACGCAATTGATATTGAATTCTTTAAGATCCTCTAATCTTCCAATCGGTCTTTCCTTTAAGCTCCCTTCTCCATCCAAGATTAACTCTTCATCCCTCAAAGCACAGATAGGGATAAACATACGGGCACAGAGCCCGCTCTCTTGGCAGTTGAAGACCCGTTCCTTTATATTCTTTTCGAGACCTCTTGTTCCTTCCACCAAGATTCTTCCGTCCTCCAACTTGAAAGTACCACCTAGCTTTTCCATAATAGAAATTGATGCGATCCCATCATCACAAAGGGACGGATTGATGACTGTTGATCTTCCTTTGGCGAGTAAACTCGCAGCGACTGCCCTTATCGTCATACTCTTCGATGGAGGGGCTATGACCTCTCCACTAATCGATGCCTTTTTAATCACAATGGAATCCATAGTCGATCTCCTCTTTTAATCTATTTGCTATTTCGTCAACGACCCTATTTTCCGTTGACACGATAATATCTGCAGTCTCTTTGTAAAATGGCATTCTCTCCTTTAGAAGCTCGTCTATCCTTTCGTATTTGAGTAAGGGCCGGCTTTTAGATCCAAATGTACGATTAAGGATCGTTTCTTTCTCTGCCCAAAGCCATACGGTAACTGCCTTTTCTTTTAAAGCCTCCCTTACTTTTGCACTCAAAATTGAACCACCTCCAAGCGATATGACAGCCTCTTTTTTGGTATTTAAAAGTTCTGTGATAATCTTCTCCTCAATCTCCCTGAAATAGCCTTCACCCTTCTCTTTGAATATTCGATCGATGGTTATTCTCTCTTTGGCCTCTATCACCTCATCAGTATCCAAAAATTCAAAACCTAGCTTCTCTGCGAGGGATCTTCCCACTTCTGTCTTACCTGAGCCCATAAAGCCTATAAGACATATGATTTTGCTCTTCTTTTCCGACCCATAGAGGACGTCCTTTAGAGCCTCATAAGGGATCTCAATACCTAGAAAGTGCCTTGCAGAGTAAATCGCCTGGAATAAAAACCAATCCTCGCCACCTATGTACTTTATTCCCCTTTCTTCCAAAACTTTTTTCCTTTCTTTGGTTCTTACGTAATTTGCGTCGAAAAATACCTGACCTTCTCGTATGAAATCCCCAAATTCGAAATCCAGATAGGCGGGCAAACAAAAGATCAATACGTCCATCTCTTTCAGTCTTTCCTTGTCTTGTGGGCAGATGTAGGAACCTCCAAAGATAGTAATTATGTTTTTTGCGTTTTTGTCGCTTCTGTTGAAGATGAAAAACGATGTGTGGGAAGACACAAAAAAAGCGACAGCTTTTGCTGAGCCACCAGCTCCAATGATGGCAACCTTCTTTCCTTTTAATTCCACTCCATTTTTCGAAAAGGCCTCCCTTATTCCGTCCACATCGGTATTAAATGCAAATGTTGTCTCACCGGAAAAAATTATTGTATTTGCAGCTCTTAACTTTTTTACCCTGTCATCCATAAGATCGACGTGCCTTAGGATCTCCTCCTTGTATGGACTCGTCACGTTTAGCCCCGAAAAGCCTATCTTTTTTCCAAAACTTATGGCTTCTTCTACTGAATCGACTATAAATGCAACATAGTTTCCGTTTATGCCCCAATTCCTGAATATGAATCTAAAGATTTTCGGGCTTTTACTGTGCAAGATAGGCCTACCTATGACTCCATACAACCGCATGTCACTTCTCAAAAAAAAGCTCCATTATTCCCTTTATGACAGTCCTTTCAATTTGACCTTCCGCCGTCTCTTTACCTTCCTCATAGGATGCAAAGGTAAAAGGACTTCCAAGTAGAAGGGAAAGGACTCTAGTCAACTTACCTTTCTCTCCCATGCCTGTGACTATTGTGCGATTCTTGAATTCCGGAACTTTAAGGAGTCTAAGAAGGTTTAGATTATCTTCATCTTTTCTCACCATGCATGAGATCTTGCCGTAATCGCCAAAAGATAGGCACATCTCTAGGATCCCTTTGAGTTCAGAAAAAGATCCCGTCTTTTCGAAGTCATGGTAAGAGACGATAACTTTCGAACCCTTTTCTTTGGCTTTCTTCTGGATTCTCAAGAGAGATTGAGTCGGAGTAAAAATGTCTACATCCACGTACGAAGCACCAGATTCTAACGCCTCAATCAGTAGCTCCTTCCTTTTTTCATGAGGAATCGAAGGATCTCTGCATGTGGCTATTAGGTTTGTGTGGGATGAAAATATTTTTCTTACCTCTTCGATGCCTATACCCATTCTGTCGATCCTTATTTCGGCAAATTCGACGTTTTTCAAAATTTTGAGACATTCATCCACGGACACACAGCCAATGCTTACGCAAACCATTTATGACCTCTCCAATAGCTTCAATTTTCACTTTTTCTATCCTTGATCTGCCTATCCCTTCTATGAGAACGATACTTATTGAGTCACCTTCTTTCTTTTTATCCGCCTTTATCTTCTTTAGTGCCTTGGAAAAGAATGGCTCATAGTCAGTTGGCAATCCGAACTTGCCAAGAAGATTTTCTATTCTCGATATGTCGCTTTTACTTAAAAGTCCAAGTTCTCTAGAGAACTCTATTTCCGCCATCATACCAACTGAGATCGCGCGTCCGTGGCTTAGTTGACAGGCCATTTCTATTGCGTGTCCAAACGTGTGACCGAAGTTTAACTTTCGCCTTTCACCGAAATCCGTTCTATCTTTTGCCACAATCGACGCCTTAATCAAAAGGGACTCGTAGATTATCTTCGTTATTAAGTCACTATCTTTGAGCCTGGAGACTGGTAGGCTCTCTAAGGTTTCGAAAAGATCCTTACTTGCAATTATGCCGTACTTTATCACCTCGGCAAAGCCGTTCTCCCATTCACAAGAAGGAAGGGTTTTTAAGAAACCGGGATCGATTATAACAAAGGAGGGTTGAGTGATTGTCCCTACCAGATTTTTTATTCCACAAAAATTGACTCCATTTTTGCCTCCGAAAGCGGCATCGACCTGGGCAAGTAAACTTGTGGGTAAAAAGCCGAATGGCATACCCCTCATGAATGTAGATCCAACAAAACCTGTTATGTCTAAGGTTACTCCGCCGCCTACGCCAACAAGGTACGTGTACCTGTCAGCTTCAAGCTCTAAGAGTTTTTTGTATATGTTTTGGACTGTCTTTAGGTTTTTGTTCCGTTCTTTTGCCTCTATCCTTATCACAATTCTTGGATCTATGGACTTTCCATAGATTTCCCAGACTCTTTCATCGAAGAGATAAACTGTCTTTTTTCCACAAAGAAGGTTCTCCAGTAAAAAACTGTAATCCCCAAAAAATACTTTGCACCCTTTCAAATCAATCTCTTTCATAGAGGGTTCTTACCGTCTCTCTAAGCTTGTTTATTTTCCTCATTAGACTTTCGAACTCCTCCGGTCTTAGGGACTGTTCCTTGTCGGAAAGGGCCGTATCCGGATTTATGTGAACCTCAATCATAAGGCCGTCCGCACCGGCTGCTAAAGCTGCCAAACTGAGGGAAGGTACCAAAGACGCCCGTCCTGCAGCGTGCGAAGGGTCTACAATCACGGGAAGATCGGTGATCTCTCTAAGAACGGATACCGCACTTACATCAAGGGTGTTCCTTGTTGCCCTTTCGAAGGTTCTTATTCCCCTTTCACACAAAATAACGTCGTAGTTTCCCTCAGCGAGGATATATTCTGCACAACTTAACCACTCTTCAATCGTTGAATGCATACCTCTTTTTAGAAGAACGGGCTTTTTTGCTTT
>JANXAF010000016.1 GCA_025062045.1 Thermodesulfobacteriota bacterium | reverse complement strand
ATGCGATCACCATTTTTGGAGGACACCACGCAACATCCCTAGCAGGACTTTTATTGAAAGAGGAATTCGTAGATTACGTTATCCGGGGTGAGGGGGAGACCCCTCTCTTTGAACTTATAGGCTTGCTTCAGGGTCGAAAGAGTAAGGACTTGAAAGATATAGAAGGACTCTGTTTTAAGACTAAAAGTGGAATCTATCTTTCAGAGAGACTGAACTACGAAAAAGAGATAGATTCCGTACCCGAAAGAAAACTTATAAGAAGAGATGACTACAAAATAGGAAATAAGGCGTATACCTTTTTTCTCACATCGAGGGGATGCCCGAACTCATGTGCATTCTGCTCAAAGATGGCTCTGCCATACAGAGAGAGATCACTCGAATCGATAGAAGCAGAGTTGGACTCGCTAAAACGGGATGGGGTAGAGTGGATCGATTTCGAAGACGACATGCTTATATCAGGTGAGGAAAGGTTCCTTAAGATTCTTGAGCTTTTCAAAAACCGGGGATTTTTTCTCTCCGCCATGAATGGAATATATTTCGGAAGCATAACGGAAAAGATAGTCAAAAAAATGGAGGAAGTGGGGTTTAAAAGGCTTAACCTCTCGCTTGTGGATCTGTCACCCTCTGTCCTTCTCGGACAAAGAAGGCGCCTAACTGGAGATTGGGAAAAGATTTTTAGGATTTTAGAGTCCTCCGGACTCAATCTAGAGGTCCATTTTATCGTTGGGCTACCGAACCAGACTGTTTTTGATGTTCTCAAAACGATATCTTTCCTCGCCCAGAGAAGATGTTTACTTGGTCCGAGCATCTATTACCTTTTTCCGAAAAGTAATGAAACTAGAAGGGTACTCGGAGATAAGTGGTATGAGAAATTGCACTATATGAGATCGAGCGTGCTTCTTCCCATCAATCCTTTTTTTTCGAGGGATGCGCTCTTTACATTGCTAAAGATATGCAGGTTTGTAAATTTCCTCAAAGGATTCGTTGATAGGTGCAAAGAAAACATAACCTTAAAGGACATTGAGCTTCCGACTCCTGAAGATAACGAAATCTTTAAGTGGTTCATCAATAAAAAGTCTTTTCTTGCATTTGACGAGAAAGTTCATAGATTCTTCGAAGAACCTCAAAATAAGGAGATAATTGAAGAGTTTTTTAGGCTGATGGAAGGTCAAAAAATAAAAGGATTTAAAACATCGTACTACGTCGAATTTAAAACGGAATAGAAGATAAGCTAAAAGTTTTCAGTTTACAAGCCAACGAGAGATCTATTAATATGTTACAAATTCTCCACGGAGGACATGGATTATGTTCTTTACAGCGAGCTTTGAAGACATAAAGAAGGGGAAAGTGACAGATCTTTACTTCGTAAACACTTACACGATCCTTAAAAAGAAGAACATAGATCGATACGTAAAAGCGGAGGTTATTGTTAAAAGGCTTCCTGAAGGGGCAAAATGGGGGGTTCTCTCAGGTGTAGAAGAGTTGGGAAGATTAATAGACGGGCTCAACATAAAGGCCAGGTGTATGAGGGAAGGGACCATATTTAGGCCCTATGAGCCAGTTTTAGAGATAGAAGGGATGTACACGGAATTCTGCCTATATGAGACCGCAATCCTTGGGTTGCTCTGTCAGTCTTCCGGTGTTGCGACTAAGGCAGCAAGATGTAAAAAAGCGGCGGGCCCGAGACCTGTTATAAGTTTTGGAGCAAGAAGAATCCACCCCGTTATTGCTCCAATGGTAGAAAGAAGTGCGTTCATAGGTGGCTGTGATGGTGTCTCGGTTGTGTTCGATGCTGAGATGCTGGGGGAGGAGCCGATGGGGACCATGCCACACGCTCTCGTTTTGATTTTCGGCGATACTGTTGAGGCGACTTTGGCCTTTGACGAAATTATAGATGAGAAGATAAAGAGGATATCGTTGATAGATACCTTTCTTGATGAGAAAGTTGAGGCTATAAGGGTTGCAGAGGCGCTAAGAGGAAGACTCTTTGGGATTAGGCTCGATACGCCCTCCTCAAGGAGAGGAGATTTCATAAAGATACTCGAAGAAGTACGATGGGAGCTCGACATAAGGGGTTTCAAAGACGTAAAGATATACGTGAGCGGAGGCATCGATGAAAATAAGATACTCGAGATGAACAAGTTTGTTGACGCATATGGAGTTGGAACATCGATAACGAATGCAAGAGTTATAGATTTCGCAATGGATATAGTTGAGATTGAAGGAAAACCGGTCTCCAAAAAGGGGAAAATGTCAGGCTCTAAAAGGGTTTTGAGATGTCCAGTCTGTTATAATGACAAGGTTCTGCCCGCATCGACTGAAAAGATTATGTGCGAATGTGGAAATTTTATGGAGGATCTTCTCATCCCATGGTACGAAAATAAAAGATTCCTCTTCGGAAATGAGTCACCACAAGAGATAAGATCCTACGTGTTAAAGCAACTTGAGCATTTTGACCTATAAAAGAGTGATTCGTACTTTTTCTTCTTGAACTTTCTTTTTTATTTCGCCTATCAGGAAAGCTTCCTCCTGCTTCTCTTTTAAAGATTCTATAACTTTAGTACCCTCCTCTTTTTCGACAATAAGTACGAATCCTATCCCCATATTAAAGGTAGAAAACATTTCATCGTAGGAAAGCTCTCCCATCTCCTTTATCAAAAGAAAGATATGAGGGATTCTTTCCTTTTTTATTTCGAGATCGGCCATATAGCTTGGAGGTATTATCCTTTTCAGATTCCCGTAAATCCCACCTCCCGTTATGTGGGCCATCCCTTTGATCTTAAAGATCTTTAGAATTTCCAGCACGGGCTTGACGTATATCTTTGTGGGTCTTAGAAGTTCTTCTCCGAGAGTTCCAGAAAGACCTGGCATTTTGCGGTCAAGTCGGACTCTTTTTAGTTCGAAAAAGAGCTTTCGAACCAAGGAGAAGCCGTTACTATGAAGACCACTGGATCCAATGCCTATAACCAAGTCACCTTCAGTTATACCTTTTCCGTCAACGACCTTTTCCTTGTCGACTATCCCCAAGATAAAACCCGCAAGGTCATATTCACCCTTCTTGTAGAACGATGGCATCTCAGCTGTCTCTCCGCCTACAAGGGCACAACCAGCCATTGAACAGCCCTCACATATTCCGGATATCACGTCTTCGTAGATCTTATCGTCTAATCTTCCGCAGGCAAAATAATCGAGGAAAAAGAGGGGCCTTGCTCCGTACGTCAAAATATCGTTTGCACACATGGCAACAAGATCTATACCGACTGTTCTGTGATTTTTAAGTTTCTGTGCAATCTTCAGTTTGGTTCCCACACCATCTGTCGATGCTACAATTATAGGATCTCTGTACTCCTTTGGGATGGCCAAAAGGGAAGCGAATCCTCCAATGGGGTTGAGAACGTACGGATTGAAGGTTGAACTTATCCTTGCTTTTATACTATCTATGAGCCTTTCTGCCTTTTCGATGTCGACACCAGCGTCCCTGTACGTGATCATAGCTTTTTTTATATTTGGTCAAAAAACAAAGTCAAACAAAATTTTCTTGCCAAAACTCCACTCTGCGTATTATAAATAAAACCCTCAAAGTAGCCTGGGAGGAAGGATATGGCTAAACCGATGGAGAGTTACAGATGGTACGAACTTAACGTGGGTTGTGTCATTGATGAACCCGGAAACTCTATCGTCTACAAAACTGGGGACTGGCGAATTATGAGGCCCCAGACAGATTACTCGAAATGTACAAAATGTGGACTCTGCTGGCTATTCTGTCCGGATAACGCTATGAAGCCGAACGAGCAAGGATTCTTCGCACCGGACCTTGACTACTGTAAAGGCTGCGGGATATGCGCCCAAGAATGTAAATTCGAAGCAATCCAGATGGTGGAGGATAGAAAATGAAGAGGGTAGGAATCGAAGTTTCGGCAGCAATTGCCGAAGCGGCCAAATTGGCACGGGTGGAAGTGATCTCAGCTTATCCCATAACCCCACAGACCCATATAGTTGAGCGTTTGGCGGAACTTGTCGCCGATGGTGAACTGGAAGCCGTATATATGAATGTAGAGTCAGAACATTCGGCGCTTTCAGCCTGCGTAGGAGCAGCAGCCGCAGGAGCCAGAACATTTACTTCCACATCAGCCCAAGGCCTTGAACTCATGCACGAAATCCTTTTTATCGCGTCAAGTCTTAGACTGCCAATAGTTATGGTTCTAGTAAACAGGGCCCTTTCAGCACCTCTTTCGATCTGGTGTGACCATTCGGACGTTATGGCCGCAAGAGACTGTGGCTGGATCATGCTTTTTTGCGAAAACGGACAGGAGGCTGTCGACTCCGTGATCATGGCTTACAGGATTGCGGAAGATAGAAGGGTTCTTCTGCCGGTAATGGTAAACATAGATGGATTCACATTAAGCCATGTTATAGAACCGGTCGAGTTTCCCGAGCAGGAACTAGTCGATTCGTTTTTGCCACCTTATAATCCTCTCTTTACCCTGAATCCGGAAAGACCCGTGACTATGGGTGCATACGGGATGCCAGAGATTTACACTGAGGCGAAGTACGCACAGGAGATGGCGATTAAGGGTTCCAAGGCAGTCGTTAAAGAGGTGATGGAGGAGTTTGGGAGAGTATTTGGAAGGCGCTACAATATCATTGAAACGTACAATCTAGATGGGGCGGAGAGCGCTTTTTTTGCCCTCGGAACCATAAACGAGAATATAAAGACGGCTATAGACGCACTTAGAGAAAAGGGCAAAAATATCGGTCTTATCTCCCTTAGACTTTTCCGACCCTTCCCTTCGGAGGAACTAATTGAGATTCTCAAAAACTTAAAACGGCTTATGGTAATAGAAAGGGCGATGCCCCAGGGAGCAGAAAATACCCCACTCTTTAACGAGATTTCGTCTTTGGCATTCCATAATAGGCTGGAAATCCAGCTGGAGAATTACATTGCAGGGCTCGGTGGCAGGGATGTGGACCCACAGGAATTCATCACAATTGCCACGAATCCTTTCCAGAAAGATGGAAAAATGAATTACAAAGTTATAGGGGTGCGAGGATGAAGATATATAAAACATTAGAGAGATACACAGAGAAACCGGATGCTGAGTACATTGCATCGGGACACAGGGCATGTCAAGGATGTGCTGAAGTTTTGGCCCTGAGACTTGCATTCAAAGTCCTAGGAAAGAACACGATCCTTGCTATGGCAACAGGATGCATGGAGATAATCTCGACACCTCTGCCACTTACGTGCTGGAGACTGCCTTGGATTCATGTAGCATTCGAGAACGCAGCAGCTGTCGCTTCCGGAATTGAAAGCGCAATCAGGATACTGAGGCAGAAGGGAAAGATACCAGACGTCCCAATAAACGTTGTTGGGATTGCCGGAGACGGCGGAACTAGCGATATAGGGCTTCAAGCGCTTTCTGGTGCTCTCGAGAGGGGACACAGAATGATTTACATCTGTCTCGACAATGAAGCATACATGAATACCGGTATTCAGAGATCATCCGCCACACCTTACGGCGCCTTCACTACAACAAGCCCACCCGGTAAAAAGAGCATAGGACAGTCCACTTGGAAAAAGGACATGCCTAAAATTGCGGCGGCCCACAATATCCCTTATGTTGCAACTGCTTGCCCTTCCTATCCATTTGATTTCTTAAATAAAGTAAAGAAAGCCACAATGGTAAATGGACCTGCTTACCTTCACGTCCTAAGTGTCTGTCCCACAGGATGGAGGATCCCCTCCGAGCTGGCTATAGAATATGGTAGACTTGCAGTAAGATCGGGGTTTTTCCCTCTGTATGAAGTCGAAAATGGGGTATTTAGATTAACTTACAAGCCAGAAAGCCTAATACCGGTAAAAGAATATATGAAGGGCCAAGGCAGGTTCAGACACTTAACCGAAAAAGAAATAACGGAGATCCAAGAGAGGATAAACAAGGAATGGGAAAGGTTACTTAGGCTATGTGAAGCAACAAAACCTTGATGAGGCCCAAAAAATGGTGTATTTTATCTAATTAGTGAATGATTTCGAGACCTTAGCCAGATGGCTTAAAAGTAGAAGAGAGGAAAAAGGTCTAACACTAGAAGAGGTTAGCGAAAGACTCTGCATAAGAAAGCATATACTTGAACAGATAGAGGCTGGAAAAGCCGAAGAAAGGATTCCCTTCGTTTACCTTTCCGGTTATTTAAAACTGTACAGTCGGTTGCTCGGCTGCGAAGAAGAACTAAGGGAAAAAATATCGGAAATATTAAAGGAAAGAAAAGAAAAACCGAACCCTCAAGAGATCATTGTAAAAAAACCGCAAAGATCGTTTTCAGCTTATAAGAAGTACCTGATTTTCGTAATAGTTCCTTTAGTTTTCGCCTTTTTTTTCATTCTAGAAAAGGATGAAAACACCGTTCCAATTTCGAAAGAGTCTGTTGTTGAAAGGGCTTCTCTTGCGGAGAGCCCATCTTTTGATACGACGCCTTTTACTGAGAAGAAGCTCGTGATCACATGCCACGAAAGGACGTGGGTGAGTGTTGTGGTGGACGGAAAGGAAAAAAAAGAATTTATGTTGAATCCTAAGGATGTGGTGGTTTTAAATGCCAAAGAGGGTTTTGACCTTCTTGTCGGAAATGCCGGTGGCATAAGACTCATACTTAACGGTCAGGACATCGGGTTCTCAGGAAGAACTGGAGAAGTAAAAAGGCTTAGACTATATTGAATCCTAGATAATCTAGCCTAGGAGCTTAGCTTGCCCTGTGTGATTCTTTCCATTTCCGCAGTCGGTATATCGAAGTTTGCGTAGACTTTTTGAACATCATCCGAATCTTCTAATGCTTCCATAAGCTTGAGCATGTTTTCAGCATCTTTACCTTCAAGCTTAACCAGTGTTTGAGGTATCATGCTGATCTCGGCTACCAAGTACGGGATTTTATGGTCATCGAAGAGTTTCTTTAACTTTTCAAAACTTGCCACATCAGTGTAAACCTCAATTTCGTTTTCGTCCGACTTCACATCCTCTGCACCACCTTCTAGTGCAAGTTCCACAATTTTATCTTCGTCGACAACACTTTTATCGAATGAGAAGAAACCCTTTTTTTGGAATAACCAGGAGACACATCCGGCCTCTCCCAGACTTCCGTTGAGCCGTGAGAGGATATGCCTTATCTCAGCTGTTGTCCTCTTTTTGTTGTCTGTCAATGTTTCTATGAGGATCGCAACTCCGCCAGGACCATAGCCTTCGTAAATGCACTCTTCGTAATGTTCTCCGCCTTCCTGAGCACCTATCCCTTTCTTTATTGCCCTCTCTATATTTTCCTTCGGCATGTTTTCGGCCTTCGCGTGTTGAATGGCAAGCCTAAGTCTTGCGTTTGTTTCGGGATTTCCTCCTCCAAGCCGTGCGGCAGTCATGATCTCTCTTATGAGTTTAGTAAAAATTTTCCCCCTTTTTGCATCCATAAGGCCTTTTTTATGTTTTATAGAACTCCATTTACTGTGGCCTGCCATTCTTCCCCCCGGAGATCCTATAGTTCATGGTGGGCAGTACAGGATTCGAACCTGTGACCTCTGGTATGTGAGACCAGCGCTCTGACCACCTGAGCTAACCGCCCACAAAAGATAAATTACAACATTCTTTTATCCAAATCAAATTAACGAAACTGCTTGGCGATTTTTGGCAGAATCTCATTCCAAATAAGATGAAGATTTTTGAAAGGATTCGTCGTTTTTCCCGTTTTTTCTTGACATGGTGATAGCTTTAAATTATATATAGCACAAATAAAATTTTTCACAAACTCAAAGGGGTAGCCATGAAACTCCAGGGAAAAAATGCAATAGTAACTGGTGGTGGAAGAGGCGTAGGAAGGGCAGTATGCCTTGCCTTCGCGAAAGAAGGAGCCAATGTGGTTGTGAACTATGCGGGTAATGAGAAAGCTGCAAATGAAGTGGTAGAAATGATAAAGGGGATGGGAGGAAAGGCAGTTGCAGTTAAGGGAAATGTGGCTTTAGAAGAGGATGCGAAAAGAATCGTTGAGACCTGTGTGGAGGCCTTCGGAACTGTCCACATCCTTGTGAACAACGCCGGAATAACAAGGCCCGCGCTCCTCCACAAAATGGATGTCGAATCCTGGGATGAAGTGGTGAATGTACATATGCGTGGACCGTGGCTCATGGTGAAAGCGGCGTCGAAATATTTTATGGAACAGAACTACGGCAGAATAATAAACGTCACTTCCGTTGCTGGTGTTGTCGGGACAATCGGTCAGATAAATTACAGTGCAGCAAAGGGCGGTGTCGTGGCCATGACGAAATCTATGGCGAGGGAGCTTGCAAAGTATAACGTGACTGCAAACTGTATCTGTCTCGGAATAGTTACAACAGAGATGACTGAAAAGATAACGACGGATGAAAAACTGAGGGAGATTTATTTAAGAAGGATTCTTCTCGGTCGGTACGCAGAACCTGACGAAGTAGCCCCTGCATTTGTCTTTTTTGCCTCTGACGATTCAAGGTACATCACAGGTCAGCTTCTCTGTGTGGACGGCGGATACGGTCTTACATAGAAAAGCCGAAAGGGAGAGGCTTTTCAAATCAAAGAGGAGGTGTAAAGATGCCTGATGTTCCAAAAGTTATAAAACAGTGGCAGATGGTTCAGCCTACAACCTTTAACAAGGAGACGAAAGAAACGATCCCCGGAAGGATTGAGCTTAGAGAAGTTCCAGTTCCGGACTTAAAAGAGGGGGAGGTCTTAGTGGAAGTTGCAGGTTGTGGCGTATGTCACACCGACCTCGGTTACTTCTATGACGGAGTCCCCACTGTCAGTAAACCGCCACTCGCCCTTGGCCATGAAATTAGCGGAAGGGTCGTGGCAGGTGACCCCCAGTGGATCGGAAAGGAAGTCATAATCCCTGCGGTCATGCCTTGCAGAAAATGCTATCTTTGCAAGACTGGAAGGGGCAATAGATGCTTGAATCAGAAAATGCCTGGAAACTCCTTGGGTATATACGGAGGTTTCGCAAGCCATATCCCCGTTCCGTCCATAGATCTTTGCGAGGTCCGAGACAGAAAAGGTTACGACTTGGAGCAGCTTGCGGTGATCGCTGACGCAGTAACGACGCCTTTTCAGGCGGCTAAAAGGGCCGATTTACAGCCGGGCGATAATGTCATCGTTATCGGTGCTACAGGGGGAGTCGGAGTGTACATGGTTCAGATGGCAAAGGCTCTTGGAGCGAAGTACGTCATAGGCATAGCCAGAAACCCAAAGAAACTGGAAAGGGCTCTCAAATACGGATGTGACTACGTGATAAGCACACTCGATCGGGACAACAAAGCCATTGTGGGAGAATGGAGGAATTTCTGTAAAGAAAATGGCGTCGATACGGCTGGTTGGAAAATTTTTGAAGTGTCTGGAACGAAGCAGGGCCAAGATCTAGGGCTTGACCTTATAACATTTGTGAGCAAACTCATAGTTGTAGGATTCGGTCTCGCAAAGAATGAGTATATGATCTCGAGACTTATGGCCTTCGACGCTGAGATTATCGGAACCTGGGGATGTTTGCCTGAGTACTATCCCATAGTCCTCGATATGGTCTTGAATAAGAAGATAGTTATAGATCCCTTTGTTGAAGTAAGACCGATGAGCACGATAGTTGAGACGTTCGAGGAGATTCATAAGGCAGGATCGCCAGAAAGGAGAGTTGTATTAAAGCCTGATTTTTAAAAGACGTTGCTCATGAATGGATATTCAGGTTCATCGTAGAAGATGTTGGTATTAAGTGGAAAGAATTCAATTCGGGGGCTAAAAGCCCCCGTTTTTATTTTCTTTAGAGGAGGGCAAAATGAATTATAAGTTCATTATTTATGAGAAGAAGGACAAGGTTGCAAGAATCGTACTAAATGCGCCACCTTCCAATTGGCTCACTATCGAAATGATGAAAGAGATAAATGATGCGATAATTGATGCGAAGAATGATCCAACCATTCAGATCCTTCTTTTTGACCATGCGGGAGAGAAGGCATTCTGTGACGGTGTATCAGTTGAGGACCACACTGAGGAAAAGGTAAATGAGATGATAGAGGTATTCCATAGGATGTTCAGAAATCTTTCCGAACTTGACATAACAACCGTTGCCTGCGTGAATGGGAGAGCCTTGGGTGGAGGATGCGAACTTATGGCTTTCTGTGACATTGTTATCGCTTCAGAAAAAGCAAGGATCGGACAGCCAGAAATAGGAGTAGGGGTTTTTCCTCCGGTTGCTGCAGCATACTTTCCAAGAATAATCGGATTACAGAAGACTTACGAGCTTCTGCTCACTGGAAAGATCATTTCCGCGAAGGAAGCGAAGGAAATAGGATTAGTTACGACTGTCCTTCCTTCAGAAAATTTCAGAGAGGAAGTTGAAAAATACCTTTCCGACTACTTGAACAAAAGCAGAGCAATCGCAATATGGGTTAAAAGGGCAGTAAAGGCGAGTCTGGGTCTTTCCTTTTTGGATGCCCTGAAAGTTGTTGAGCTTTACTACTTGCAAGGTCTTATGTCCACACACGACGCAAAGGAGGGTATTAGGGCCTTTCTTGAGAAGAGAAAGCCGGAATGGAAGAACGCCTGATTTTAACTCCCAAAGAAGAGATAGAAGATAGGCTAACGAAGTTAAGGGTACTCATTGAAAAAGAGAGTATGGATGCTGCTTTTTTCCACTATAAGGTAGACTACTATTACCTTTCCGGGACAATGCAGGATGCGTTACTCTACGTCCCATCGAACGAAGAACCGGTACTTTTCGTCAAAAGGGAGATATCCAGGGCTAAAGCGGAGTCGCCCTTAAAGCACATTTTGGAGGTTAGCTCTTACAAGGAGATAAAAAGACACATCCCTCCTCTTAGAACTGTTGGACTGCAAATCGATGTTATGCCTTACCTAGATGTTGTAAACTTTAAAAACATCATAGGATTCAGCGAGGTCAAAAATTCGTCCGATCTTGTGAAACGGCTAAGAAAGAAAAAATCCCAATTTGAGATTATGCTACTTGAGAAGGCTTCTGAGATCCAAAAGAAGGTTTATGAGTATTTGCCTTCGGTTTTAAAAGAAGGGATGACAGAGATTGAGCTTGGGGGCATCCTCGAAGCGTATGCTAAAAGTCTAGGCCACGAAGGCATCTTGAGGATAAGGTCCCTAAACTACGAACCGTACTCATGGCACATACTGAGTGGTGAATCGGGAAGTATAGTGGGTCCTGCAGATTCGCCGATGACTGGACTAGGGCTATCACCTGCCTTTCCGGTAGGGGCGAGCTTCAAAAAAATAAGGGAAGGAGAACCTATTCTTGTAGATTTTGGGGTCAGCTATCACGGCTATCACGTTGATCAGACCCGAATATTTGCCATAGGAAAGATTCCGAAGAAATTTTTCGACGCATACGAGGTTTCAAGGGAGATCCAGAATAGGATTCTTGAGCTCATTCCCAGGGGAGCAACGAGCGATGAACTTTTCAGAATAGGAAAGAAAATAGCGGAAAAGTATGGATATGGCGAAAATTACTTAGGATATGAACCGTTCAAGGTCAGATTCGTTGGACATGGAGTCGGGCTTGAACTCTCCGAATCTCCTTTCATTGCTGAAAATCACGAATATCCTATAGATGAGGGATCTGTGTTTGCGTTAGAACCAAAAATGGTATTTAAAGGGGAGGGGGCTTGTGGAATTGAGAATACCATCGTCTATAAAGATGGAAGGGTGAGAATTATAACGGATAACGATGAAAAAATCTGCATAGTCTGATATACGAAAGCCAAAGACCGTGAAAAAGAGTCTCTACGTGTGTGAAGTTTGTGGATACGAATCGGTTAGATGGCTTGGAAGGTGTCCTAATTGCCAGACCTGGCACTCCTTAAAAGAGGTTTCTCAAAAGAGGAACGCAGAGTCCCAGCTTCGCGAAAAACCTTTAGTTATTTGCGACGAGGAAGTGGAAGAAGACCGAATAATTCTTGGAATAGACGAGATGGACCGGGTTTTGGGAGGAGGACTGACTAGAGGATCTTCTGTGTTGCTAGGCGGTGATCCGGGAATAGGAAAGACTACCCTCTGCTTCCAAATAGCTTCCAGAATCGTAGAGATTGACCATAAATGCCTTTACGTTTCTGGTGAGGAGTCGCCAAAACAGCTTTTATCCAGAAAAAAAAGACTGAATCTGAGGTACAATTTTCCAGTCCTCTCAACATCTAACTTGCATGATATAATTGAAGCTACAAAAGAGACGAGCTACGATCTTGTCATAGTTGACTCAATTCAATCCATATTTAACCCTGAGGTACCCTCCATCCCTGGGGGTATAGCTCAGCTAAAAGACGTATCTATAAAACTTGTAAAACACTTTAAAGAGAAAGATACGGCCCACATCCTCATAGGTCATGTCACAAAAGAGGGACAGATTGCGGGACCAAAAATGATAGAGCATCTGGTTGACACCGTCTTATACTTCGAAGGGGAAAGGATTCTGCCCTATAGAATTCTTAGAGTAACGAAAAATAGATACGGACCCGTAGACGAAATCGGTATTTTCCAAATGACGAAAGAGGGACTTTTAGGCGTCAAAAACCCATCAGAATATTTTATAAGCGAAAAAAAAATCGAAAGCTCAGGAAGTGCGCTCTTTCCATATGTTTCAGGATCGAGGCCCATCATAGTGGAAATCCAAGCTATAACTCCGAGGAGCAATTTTTCAAATCCCAGAAGGGTCGCACTTGGTTACGACTTAAATAGACTATACATACTTTCTGCCGTTTTGGAGAAAGCCTTGGGTAAAAGCTTTTTTGACAGAGATATCTACGTGAACATAACAGGGGGAATAAAAATAGGCGAACCGGCAGCTGATCTTCCTGTTGCTGCCGCGATTCTATCGAGTGTTGGAGACTTTAAAATAAAAAAAGACGTTGCCTTCTTCGGGGAGGTAGGACTTACAGGAGAGATAAGGCGAGTTCTCTACGCAGAAAACCGGATGAAGGAGTGTTCTAGGATCGGAATAAAAAAAGTGTTTGGTCCGAAAGGTCTGCCTAAATTGAAAGGGATTGAGGTGATACAAATTGAGGATATAAAAGAGCTACACGAACGACTTCTAAATCTCTCATCCTAAACAGGCAAGCTTGCATGAAATTGGCTTGGAAAATTTTGTAATTTTTATTTTTGGTAGCCTATAATCTGCTATAATTTAAAGGATGTCCCTCGTTTTAAAGCCTATTTACTATCTTTACGAAAAATTTTTAGAGAGACAAGTTTTAAAAGGAATAATCCCAGCTCACGTGGCGTTGATACTGGATGGAAATAGACGCTACGCCAAAGAGATGGGATTTTCAGATGTCTCAATGGGCCACAAGTTGGGTGCCCAGAAGGTTGACGAGCTTTTGATCTGGTGTGCTGAGCTCAACATAAAAGTGGTAACGATCTGGGTACTTTCGACGGATAATATTTACAGAGAGCCGGAAGAGCTGGAAAAACTGCTCTTTATAATCGAAAGTAAGCTCTATGACCTTTCGAAGAACCCGATGGTGAAGAGATACGGTTACCGGATAAAAATTCTTGGAAACACTAGTATCCTTCCCGTAAGACTCCAGGAGGTTGTGCGAATAGTGGAAAAGTCCACAAAGGATAACAAGGACCGAATCCTTAATATCGCACTGGGATATGGGGGTCGCGAAGAGATAATTGAGGCTGTAAAAAAGGCGATTCTTTCGAAAAAGACTCAGAACATTGAAAAGATAATTGAAGGGTTAACGACGGAGGATGTTGGAAAGTATCTATACACTTACGGCATCCCTGACCCAGACTTAATCATAAGGACAAGTGGAGAGATAAGGTTAAGCGGATTTCTCTTGTGGCAGAGCGCGTACAGTGAATTCTACTTTTGTGATGCGCTTTGGCCAGCTTTTCGAAAGATAGACTTTCTCAGAGCCATAAGGAGTTACCAACATAGAAAGAGAAGGTTCGGAAGATGACGTCTTTAGAAGAGAAAATTGCATCCCTTAGGGTGTCGGACCTTTTAAAGGATCTGGATGATGATTCTTTGGAAAAACTGGCAAAGAAGCTTAAAGTGAGAATTTACCCACCTAATACAGCTATAGTAAGGGAAGGGTCTCCGGGAGACTCCATGTTCATAATAAAATCCGGAAGGGTCGAAGTGAAAAAAAGAGAACCAGCTCTCGGAATGGACCTTACAATCGCCAGCCTCGGAGCAGGAGCTTGCTTCGGTGAGATGGCACTCCTTACAGGGAAACCGAGGAGCGCGAGCTGCGTCGCAGCCGAAGAGACAGAAGTTTTTGTTTTAGAGAGAAATGATTTTGAAGAACTTTTGAAAGCCCACCCGAACATCTCCATTGCGTTGAATCGAATAGTGGCTGAGCGGATGGAATCGATGAACTTGCAAAAAGGTATAAGTTTTGTGTCACTTACCAAATGCAAACTTGACCCCGGTGTGGTTCATCTTTTGCCCCCCCAGACGATAACGAGATATAAAATACTTCCAATCGCTTACTCCAACGGTACTCTTACTTTAGCGATGGTGAATCCCAATGACCTTCTTGCCCTCGATGAGGTTAGAAAATTTGTAAAAGGCGTTGCGATAGAGATAGTTGTGATATCTGAAGGAGACTTTAAAGAGTTCCTCGAAAAAGAATATCCAAAGCTCCTTGAGGAGAAAAAGAGACAAGAAAAGAGGGGGTTAGATGTCGAATCGATTCTTGGAGCAATGGATTCTTCTGTCCCAGACATCCTAAAGGAGGCAGAGTTTGAAGAAAAGACCGATGAGGATCTTGGCATAACCGACCTTACGAGGGAAGCGGAGGGTGCACCTATCGTAAGACTGACAAACACAATCATTGCAACCGCCTTAAAGAAAGGAGCAAGCGACATCCACATAGAACCAATGGAGAAGTCGCTACGGGTGAGATATAGGATCGATGGAGTCTTAAGGGAGGAGATGGTACTTCCAAAAAAGGTAACGCTTCCGCTCATAAGCAGGATAAAGATAATAAGCAAACTGGACATAACAGAAAGGAGGCTTCCTCAGGATGGAAGAATCACCCTCAAAATGGGAGACAGATCCATAGACTTTAGGGTATCTACGATCCCGACGAAATTTGGAGAAAAGGTTTGCACAAGGATCCTTGATAAGAGCGCAAGCATATTGAGTCTTGATAAACTAATTCTCCATAAAGAGATTCTTAAACTGGTGAGGGATATGATTTCCAAACCGTATGGGATAATCTACGTGACAGGGCCTACAGGTTCTGGAAAGACAACAACCCTTTATAGCTGCCTCTCCGAAAAAAACAGTGTGGAGGTTAACATTTCCACAGTGGAAGATCCAATCGAGTACGATCTTCCAGGTATAAACCAAGTGCAGGTCAATCCCGACATCGGGCTAGACTTTGCACGTGTACTTAGGGCTTTTCTCAGGCAGGACCCCGACATAATACTCGTTGGCGAAACTAGAGATCAAGAGACGGCAAAGATTGCTGTTGAGGCTGCTCTTACCGGCCATCTTGTATTCACAACTTTGCACGCAAATGATGCTCCAAGCACTTTCATGAGACTCACAGAGATGGGTATAGAACCTTTCCTCATCTCCACTTCCGTTATAGGTGTTATAGCCCAAAGGCTAGTAAGAAAGATATGCGAGGAGTGC
>JANXAF010000015.1:19381-25241 GCA_025062045.1 Thermodesulfobacteriota bacterium | reverse complement strand
AAGATCCCGATTTTATTTACTTTCGTTCTTAGGGTTCTACTCTTCTACGGGATCTCCATTTTTAAATCGACCTTTTCTTTTTACGTTTTTTCTTTGATTTTTGGGCTTACCCATCTTGTGACCGCACCTTTGACCCCCTACCTTGCGGGAAAGATGTACGGAAAGTCCCATCTTGGATCGATAGTTGGCTTTATAAACACGGTCCACTTCTTAGGGGGTGGGCTTTTTGGGTACCTCGGGGGATATATATTCGATAGAACTTCATCTTATGATTTGAGCTTTTATATTTTGGCGATCCTTAGTCTTTTTGCTTTGCTTTCTACGCTTTTGATCAAGGAAAAAAGGCATAAATCTAAGTTTTTGACTCCGAGTAAAGATTTGGCTTGACATACCTTATGAATCTTCATAAGATACGGGTAGGCCGAAAGGCTTTAATTTTTTTGAAAGGAGTAAGATGTATGCCAGTAGGGAAGGTCAAATGGTTTAACGACTCAAAAGGTTACGGTTTTATCGAGCAGGAAAATGGGGAAGATGTCTTCGTCCATTATTCCGCGATAAAACAGGAAGGTTTTAAGACTTTAAAACAGGGTGAAAAAGTTAAGTTCGATATCGTAAAAGGTCCAAAGGGACCTCAAGCGGCAAACGTAACGAAGGTTAAGTAAAAAAGGGGGTCATCTCCCCCTTTCCATATCCTTTCTTTCTTCCCATAGCTCATCCATAGTCTTTTGGGTAGAAGAGTTTAGGTCGATCTTTCTCTCTATGTATGAGAAACGGTCTATGAATTTGTCTATTGCCTTGCGAAGGGCATCTTCTGGTTCTATCCCCAAAAATCTCGCAAGGTTAACAGCTGTAAATAGGAGATCGCCTATCTCTTCCTCTATCTTTTTTTTGTCTGAGAGCCTCTGTGCCTCTTTCAGTTCCTCTATCTCCTCATTTAGCTTTGAAAATACGTCTTCAACTTTTTCCCAATCGAATCCAACCCTTGATACCTTTTTCGTAATTACATAAGCCCTAAGGAGGGCAGGCATCTCTTTAGGGATGTTTCGAAGTAGCGAATAATTTTCCTTCTCTTCTTTTTTTATCTCCTCCCACCTTTTTGGAATCGGCTCTTTTATCTTTTCATTTAGAAAGACATGGGGGTGCCTTTTTACCATTTTGTTATAAGTACCCACTACCACATCTTTCATTTCAAACCTACCCTCTTCCTTGCATATCTGGCAGATAAAGACTATGTGGAATAGAAGGTCTCCGAGTTCTTCTTTTAGGGCCTGGGAGTCGTTTTTATCTATTGCCTCTAGAAGTTCGTAGACCTCCTCAAGGAGGAAAGTTTTAAAGGACTCGAGTGTCTGCTTTTTGTCCCAGGGGCAACCTTTCTCTCCCCTCAAGGTCTCCATAAGCTTTAAAAGATCAGAGAATTCCTGCATTGGATTTGGCCCCCTCCTCTATGAACTGGAAAAGGATATGTAAGTTCTTCTCTATCTCTTCTCTTTTTCTTGCAAGTAGACTTAGCCCATTTTTTTTTGTGGATTCTCTTAAGTTCTCGTTGAGGATTAAGCTCTCCAACATATCTTCTAATTCATTGAAGTCTTTTACCATGAATCCCGCATGCGATTTTTGTATCTCCTCCGATATCTCTTTAAAATTTTCAACATATGGTCCAAAAAGGACAGGTGTACCGAAAAAAAGGGGTTCTAAGATGTTATGGCCTCCGTAAGGGAAAAGGCTACCCCCCACAAAGGCAACTAGGCTTTTTGCGTATATTTTTGGTAGATCTCCAACCGTATCCACAAGAATAACATCGAAATCTCCCTCTGATAGGGTATTTGTTTTAATTTTCGAATACCTTTCGACTTTAAGATCCGAAATTAACTCCCTTTCAAGACTGCCCAAAATATCGAAAGTTCTTGGAGCTATATAGACAATGAGATCCGGGTACTTCCTTTTTAGATCCTTTATTACACGTAAAATGCCATCTTTTTCCTTATCCCTTATGCTTCCAAATGTCACCGCTTTTAGCTTCTTTACTGAGGATACTTCGTTTTGGAAATCCCTAAGATACTTTAAGTTTCCCATGACCGATACTCTTTTTGGGTCCACCCCGAGCTCTAAAAACCTTTCTGCATCCTTTTCTGACTGGGCAAGGACAAGATCGATTTTTGACATGAAACTTCTCATGAAAAACTTTAGCCTTCTATATAGCGGATAGGTTCTCTCCGATATCCTTCCGTTTACGATAAGGACTGGAATACCCGCTCTTTTTGCTTCCCAGATCATATTGGGCCAGAGTTCTGTTTCAACTAAAATGAGAGATTTTACGTTTTGGTTTTTTATGAAGGACCTCACAAACAAACATAAATCGAATGGAGCATAGAGGATCTCTGCTTTCTTTTTGATCTCTCTCTCTAAGAGTTCTTTAGAGTAAGATGTGTGGGTAGTTACGAGAAAGCGATGATAAGCTTTTTTTGAAAGAAAATCTATAAGCGTCTTTGCGATAAGTGCCTCCCCCAGCGAAGCAGAATGGATCCAGATCCTTTTACCATTTGTGCGAACTTTAAGCCTAAGCCTCTTTTTTAACGTTATTCGTGTCTTTTTTTTTAAGACAAGAAAAAAAAGCGAAAAGAGGAAAAAAGGATAGGAAAAAAACCTGTATATCAGTCTCCACATGCGAGGATCTCTGCCCTCTCTGTAAGCTCTTTTAGAGTACGCTCGAGATACTCCCTTTTTTTCTCTATCTCATCATCCTTTGCTTCCCTTTCTATAAAGATAGGTCTTCCCCAGACGAAGACTACCTTGGAAAAAGGTAGTGGCAGGACAAACTCATCCCATGATTTAAAAGTTTTTTTTTACTTGCGCCGTAAGATACTGGAACTACAGGCTTACTTGTGAGCTTTGCAATCTCAAGTATCCCTTTTTTTACGACGTATCTAGGACCCCTTGGTCCATCAGGGGTTACCGCTATATCATAGCCGTCTTTTAAGCTCCTTATAAGTTCGAAGGATGTTGAAATTCCACCTTTCTTGAAGGAGCCGCGAATCGTACCTAAATTGAAGTACTTTACGACTCTTGCTATGAACTCTCCGTCTCTATGCCTACTTATAAGCACCTTCCCTCTTTTTTTCTCGTAAGCAAAGGGCATCATAAGTAACCTTCCGTGCCAGAAACAGACGATAAGATTTGTCTTTTGCCAAAGATCCAGAACGTAGTCTCTGTCAACGTGAATTACGCTTATTGTTTTTCTAAGGATTCTAAGGAAAACGTAGGTGAGAGGTGGAAAGACATAAAGTAGGAGAAATGTCTTTATCTTTTTAAACATTCTTCGCAATCCTTCCAAGTGGTACGAGCTTTTTTCTCTCTTTTCTGTACTGGGCTTCGAAAAGCCTCCTATATGGTCCTTCTTCTTCGATGAGCTTATTGTGGTCTCCTTCTTGAACTATCTTCCCTTTCTCCAGAACGATTATCCTTTCTGCACCGATAATAGTTGAAAGCCTATGGGCGATTATAATCGTTGTCCTTCCTCTAATTAGATTCTCTAAAGCCTTTTGCACTTTTCGCTCTGATGCGGCATCGAGAGAGCTTGTCGCCTCATCTAGGATTAAAATTGGTGCATCTTTATATATGGCCCTCGCAATGGCGATCCTTTGTTTTTCTCCGCCTGAGAGCCTTGAGCCTTTCTCTCCTATTATCGTGTAAAGCCCTGAAGGAAGCTTTGCAACTATATCATCCGCATAGGCCATAGATATCGCCATCTTAACTTTTTCCATATCGATTTCTTGACCGAAGACCACGTTATTTATCACTGAATCGTTAAAGAGGATAACATCTTGAGTAACGATAGCGATCTTTTCCCTTAAAGATTTGAGTTTTATATCCCTCACATCTATACCGTCTATTCTTATCGATCCTTCTGTCACATCGTAAAACCTTGGAATCAGGTTCACAAGGGTTGTCTTTCCGACCCCACTTTCACCAACTATGGCTACAATTTCGTGCTTTTTTATCTTGAGGTTCACGTTTTTGAGTATGTACCTATCCTCGTACTTGAAAGAAACATTCACGAATTCTATTTCCCCTTCTATTCTTTCGATTTCAATTGCGTCTTTCTTTTCCTTTATCTCGGGCTCCCTGTCTATTATCTCGAATACCCTTTGGGCTGCGGCAAGGCCCTGTTGGATGTTGTGGTTCTCTTTATTTAGTCTCTTTATCGGCTCGTAAAGCATAAGAAGGGCCGCTATAAAGGAAAAAAAGTTACCAGGGGTCGACTTTCCCGATATTACTTGGCTTCCCCCATACCAGATGATGAGTGCACAGGCGATCCCGCCTAATGTCTCCATAATGGGAGAGGAAAGGGCCCGTATTCTGTACCTTTTCATCATTGTACGGAAGAGGTTTTCGTTTTCTTCTTCGAATCTCTTTTCCTCGTACGGCTCCATGCAGTAGGCCTTAATTATCCTCTGTCCAGTTATGTTTTCGTGTAGGAAACTTGTCATTTTTGCGACAGACTTTTGGACCTTTACACTAATCTTTCTTAGCCGTCTGCCAAAACTCACAATGGAGTATACAGCGAAAGGAAGGATAAGAAAGGAGATTAAAGCGAGTTTCCAGTCCCTGTAAAAGACGACAAAGACTAAGGCCAAGACCGTTAAAGCATCTTTGAGGACGGCTGTAAGTGTGTCAGAGACGGTACTCTGGATGAGGTTCACATCGTTTACGACCCTTGAAATGTTAGTTCCCGTTGGGGTTCTGTCGAAATAGGACAGTGGTTGTCTCTGAAGTGCCTTAAAAACGATATTTCTTATGTCGGTTACGACCTTCTGTCCCACATAGCCCATAAGGTAGCTCTGGAAGTAATCGCAAACTCCTTTGGCAAGATAGAGGAAGATGATCCCTAAAGGTATGATGATTAGCATGCTTGCGTTCTTTTCAAAGAAGATCTTGTCGAGAACGGGCTTTACTATAAAAGCTGTAAGGCCATTTGAGGCAGAAACCAAAGACATAAATACCATTGCTAGGGCAAGCCTACCCCAGTATGGTTTTACGTATTTAATTAGCCTCAGGTACAGAGCCATACTTTTCCCTGATTAGATCGACTATTTTCAGTGAGGCGATTCTATATGGATCTCCATCTGGTAATGTAAGGAGGGATCTTATCTTTGCTTTTTGCTCTTCCATCTTTTTTTTCATCTCTCTTTTTAACATATCCCTTATAGTTACAGCAATCTTTTGGGTATCCAAGTTTTGGATGAATTCGGGAAAGATCTCCTCACCCAAAAGTATGTTTGGAAGGCTTACGTAAGGAACTTTTACTAAGAACTTAGCAACATGGTACGAGATAAAAGAGAGTCTATAGATAACGACAGATGGTACACCAGCTAAAGCCGCCTCTAGCGTTGCACTTCCAGATGCCAAAATGGCAAAGTCCGAGAAAAAAAGGATATCTTTAGAGAGGTTTTCGATTATGCGCACATTAGGAAAAGATCTTATGTACTTTTTTATCTCTCTTTCATCTACGCTTTGAGCCTTGGCGAATATGAAAAAGGGGTGAGAAAGTAGCTCCTCGAGCCTTTTTATGAGATCCCTAAAATAAGGCATGTGCCTTTTTACCTCTTCCTCTCTACTTCCAGGAAAGAGAGCTATGATTGGATTTCCTTTGGGGATCGAAAATTCCTCAAAGAACTTCTCCTTCTCATAACTCGGCGCCAGTGAATTAGCGTAGGGGTGTCCTACAAATTCACACCTTACTCCATAAGCCTCATAAATCGATCTTTCAAAGGGGAAAAAAGAGATGACGAGATCTACACACTCTTTTATTATCTTTATCCTCCTTCTTCCCCAAGCCCAAATCTGGGGCGGGATAAAGTAG
>JANXAF010000015.1:0-19284 GCA_025062045.1 Thermodesulfobacteriota bacterium | reverse complement strand
AAAAAAAGATTAAGCCCAGGAAAGTCAACGAGGATAAGAACGGAAGGTCTTTTTTGCTTTATGTGTTTCTTTACTGCCCAATAGGCGCGTAGTATGGGAAAGATCTTTCTTAGTACTCCTCCGAGACCTGTAATTGAGATCCCTTTATAATCGTATACGATCTTTACGTTTTCCCTTCTTAAAAGAGAGCTTCCCAAAGCGTAAAATTCGACACTTACGAGCTTTGAAAGGTTTTTAAGTAGATTTGCTGCATGGATCTCTCCCGAAAGTTCACCGCAAAGAATCGTTATCCTTCCATTAAATCCCTTTTCTGATGCCACAGATCGATTCTAGTATCTTTTCGGCAAAAAAAAGGGAAGGGAGTGTGTCTTTTCCTTCCACAAAGGGATTTTCTTCTCCCTTCACTGATAGGATGAAGTTTTCGATTTCCTCCTCCACGAGATCTTTCTTTTCACAGCTATAGGTTTTGAAGTTTACCGCATAACCGTTTTTCGTTGCCAAAGAAATACTCATATCCAAAAGATCCATAATTACGATCTTTTTTCCGTCAAAAATTTTTAAGGTCCTTTCCTTTCTATGGGAGACCCTACTTGCAGAAAGGTACGATTCTGTGCCGTCAGAAAACCTAATGATTGCTGATGCCTCATCGATTCTGTCACTTACAAAAGAAAACCCAAAAGCATCTATCTTTTCTGGGCTTTCCTTTTTTAAAGTCGAGATTATGTCTAAATCGTGGATCATAAGATCGAAAACGACATCCACATCTAGGCACCTTCCGGAAAAAGGGCTTAACCTTATGGCCTCTATGTAAAGTGGATGATCTATATATTTGAGCCCTTCTTTTAATGCTGGATTGAACCTCTCTATATGGCCCACCTGTAACTTAAGCTTTTTCTTTTCTGCAATTTTTACAAGTTCGAAGGCCTCCTCATATTTTACGGCTAGGGGTTTCTCAACGAATACGTGGATTCCACGTTGTAAGTAAAACTTCGTTATCTCGTAGTGGGTCGTTGCGGGAGTCGCAATAACTACACAATCTAGTTCCAAATCGACTTTCGTGTAATCGTCGTAAGTCTTCATATTAAACTCGTCTCTTACAAGATGGAGCTTTCTACTATCTTTTTCTATAACGGCCACAATTTCTACGTCCTTTCTTGCTAAAGCCTTCTTCAGATGGACCATTCCCATATGCCCTAAACCGACTATTCCTAATCTTACCTGCATATCCCTCTTTTTGAGTTCTGGATGAATTCTACAAGGATTTTTATGTTTTCGCCTTCTAGCTCCTCTTGCACGATCTTTAGGGAAGTTGATAAGGGTAGCGATGATCTAAAAAGAATCCTATAGGCCTTTTTTAGCTTAGCTATCTCCTCTTTCGGGAAATTGTTCCTCTGAAGACCCACGATGTTTATTCCATAGAGCTTGGCTCTGTTTCCTGCGGCTATCATGAAAGGGGGTACGTCTTTTGGAACGCCAGTGAGACCACTTATGAAACTGAAACACCCAATCCTGCAGAACTGATGAACGGCGCACAAACCACCGAATACTACTTTGTCTTGGACTTCCACGTGTCCCGCAAGGGTCGCACAGTTTGCCATAATTACGTCGTTTCCTATTATGCAGTCATGGGCGATGTGGGAGTAGGCCATTATGAAGTTGTTGTCCCCTATTTTTGTGACACCACCGCCTCTTGGGGTCCCTCTGTTTATTGTGACGTACTCTTTTATTACGTTTCTGTTCCCTATTATAGTTTCAGTCTCCTCTCCTTTGTATGTCACATCCTGGGGGGGTCCGCCTATTGAGGCAAAAGGGCTTATGGTACATTCCTCTCCTATTGTAGTCTTTCCCTGGATTACGACGTGGCTTATGAGTCTTGTCCCCCTCTTTATTGTGACTTTCCCTTCGATCACACAGTACGGACCTATATACACATCGTCATCTATCTCGGCTCTCACATCCACAATCGATGTTCTGTGGATCACTTTTCATTCTCCTTTTCTTCCTTCAACATAGCCATAATCTTTGCCTCCGCAACAACTTCCCCATCCACATAGGCCTTACCTTCAAACACCCAGATGTCCATCTTGTGTTTTACCACTTCCACCACCATTCTTAGCTGATCTCCAGGAACGACAGGCTTTCGGAATCTGGCATTGTCTATACCTAGAAAGAAAACAGAACCCTTCCTTTTAGGGAGGGTTTTGAAGGCCAAAACGCCTCCTGTTTGTGCCATCGCTTCTATTATGAGGACTCCTGGCATTATGGGTGCTTCAGGAAAGTGACCTTTAAAGAAGGGTTCATTGTAGGTCACATTTTTGATACCGACAGCCCGCTTTCCCGGTTCCAGCTCTTCTATACGATCGACTAGTAAAAATGGGTACCTGTGCGGAAGAAGTTCTATTATCTCTTTTATGTCTATCATTTAAGCTCTCCGGTCTCCGTTTTTTGTTCAAGCCTCTTGATCTTTGTAAAAAGCTCCGGAAGCTTTCTAAGGTAGAATTGAAGTCTTGCCCACTCCTTTCTGTCCATGTGTGGCGTACCTAACACCTCTTGACCATCCTTTACGTCTTTTGTGACTCCAGTCTGTCCCCCTATCTTTACGCCATTACCGACCCTTACGTGATCCCTGATACCAGCCTGTCCTGCAATGATGACCCTATTTCCTATCTTTGTGCTTCCGCCTATCCCGACTTGGGCAACGACTATCGAATCCTCCCCAATTTCGACATTATGCCCCACTTGGACGAGGTTGTCTATCTTTGTCCCCTTCTTTATTAAAGTTTTACCCAGTGTTGCCCTATCGATCGTTACGTTCGCTCCTATCTCCACATCGTCCTCTATCTCCACAGTCCCAATTTGGGGAATCTTTTCATGTTCTTTTCCTGTCCATCTGTATCCGAAGCCATCGCTACCTATCACCGTTCCAGAATGGATAATGACCCTCTTTCCTATCTTTACTCCTTCGTAGAGCGTTACATGGGCATAAATTTTTGAGTTTTCTCCTATAATTACCCGATCGCCCACGTACACGAACGGATAAAGAACAACACCCTCTTCTATCTCAACCCCGGAGCCTACATAGACGAAAGGATAGATCTTAACTTTCCTTCCTATCTTTGCATCGCTCGATATGTGGGCCAGGGGACTTATAAATTCACCTTCCTCTTCCTTTTTAACAAAAAGATTCGCAAGTTTGATGAAGGCCGCGTAGGGGTCTTTAGTAACAACTATATTTTTCACCGTAAGTTCTTTAGGATCCGCATCTTCCCCAACTATTAGAGCGGATGCTTTTGTCGATTTTGCCTCATCGATAAAGGACCTTCTAAAAAGGAAAGTGAGATCTCCTTCCTTGGCATATTTTATTGAGGATAGCCCTCTTATCTCTACTTCTTCGTCTCCTATGAGCCTACCACCCGTTATTTGGGTTATCTCTTTGAGCTTTATCATTTCTTTGGAGGCTTCGTTTTAGACATTTCGTTGTACTGTTTTATGACCTTGTCTGTGATGTCAATCGCTGGCGATGCGAATAGTATCCCAGCCTGGTTCTTTTCAAAGATTATGAGGAACTTCTCCTTTTCCCCAACTACCTTTATCACCTCTTCTATCTCCCGGAGAATAGCCTGTGAAAGTTCCATATCTTTTTGTTGTAGCTCCGCCTGGTAGTCACTGTAGGCCCTTTGATAATCTCTGAGTTTTGTCTGATACTGCCTTTCCCTCTCGGCCCTAGCCTCAGGGCTTATGGTTGCGGCCTGTCGTTCAAGGGCATCCTTCATTCTCTGTAGCTCTTCTTGTCTCGCATCGAGTTCTTTTTTTATCTTATTGGCCTCTTCTGTCAGTTTCTTTTTAGCCTCTTTTCCCTTTTCGGATTCATGCATAACTCTATGTAGGTCTACGTATCCTATGTTTATGGATTGTGCGTAGAGTGAAAGAGAAAGTGAAAGAAAAATAAATACAAAGATCAAAAAGCTTCTCATGTTTCCTCCTTAGGCATCAATAAAAGGTTCCTATCATAAAATCGAAAACACTCCGTCTTTCTCCCTTTCTGGGTGATAAATTATAACCGAGTTCCAGTCTCATCGGTCCTAGCGGGGAGAGCCATCTTATCCCAAATCCAGAACCGAATCTGTAATCTTGAAAAAAGCCTTTTGTTTTGTCGAATGCGTGACCGCAGTCGAAAAAGACTACACCCTTTATTCCTGCAGGCTTAAATATCGGAAATATCCACTCCGCGTTAAAGACGATCTTTTTGGTCCCTCCTATCACTTCCCCTTCTTCGTCTTTAGGACCAGCTTCCCCGTATCTGAATCCCCTTATCGTGTTTATGCCTCCCACGAAGAACTTCTCATAAATCGGAAGCTTTTTCCTTCCATATGGCCATATGGAACCAACCTGAGCCTTAAGCATAAACGTACTATCCCAGAACCCTGCCTTTATGTATCTACCATAATAAGCGATGGACTTCACAAACTCAACATTCCCTCCTAGAGCTCCGCCTGCAACTTCAATTGATACATCTCCAAAGTCGCCCTTCGTCGGGTTTAGTATGTCGTCAACCGTGTTTTTCCCTAAGGAAAAAGTAAAACTACTCGTTGTCCTCTTCCCTTTCTGTTCCTTTATGTACTTTGTCGCTGTGGGATCAACGTTATAGACTTCATTTCTGTCGTACCTGTACTTTAGTCCCGCAGATACGTAATCTGTGAAAGGCCTTCTCAAAAAGAGGCTTCCGCCCGTTGTCTTGTAATCGTACACATCCATCTCTCTTCTATAGTTCGAGAGGGAGATCCCGGTTGAAAGCTTGTAGTCGAGAAAGTAAGGATCGATTGCTGTGAGTCGGAAATCTGAAGAAGTTGATCCAAGTTGAGCCTCCAGATAGACTTTCCTTCCTGTACCGAATAAGTTTTCCTGCGAGACAGAGCCTGTTAACAAAACCTTCTCTGCAGTGCTATAACCCACACCTAAACTTAAAGTGCCAGTTGGTCTCTCTTCAAGAGTAACATCCACATTTACGAAATTGGGCCTTTCGGTCCTTTGGATTTTAAGATCGACATCTTGAAAGTAGAGGGTATTTCTCAGCCTCCTTTTGCTTTCAGAGAGTTTAGTTGCCGAAAACCTATCACCCTCTGCGAATTTGAGTTCCCTTCTTATCACTTTGTCCTTAGTCTTTATGTTACCTATTATGTTTATCCGGTTGAAGTAAACTTCTTCGTTCTTTTTTATGTCGAATGTGATATCTACTCTTTTTTGTTCCTCATCGATGGAGGTAAGAGGCGTGACATCGCAAAATGCGTAACCTTTGTCCTGATAAAGGTCGGTAATTTTTATCACGTCTTTATGGAACGTGCTACTTTTGAATAGATCACCGGTCTTGAGAGTCAAAATCTTTTTTAATTCGTCAGGAGGAACTATTAAGTCGCCCGAGAAGTCGATTTTTCCCACTTTGAAGACCGGCCCCTCATCTATCTGCATCGAGATGGTTATGCTTTTGCCATCTGGTGAAACTTTAATCTCCGGAGGGGAGGTCCTTACGTTTACATGACCCCTGTCCATGTAGAAGGCTTCTATATTCTTTCTGTCCTCTTCCAACACGTCCTCATCGAGTATCCCTGAACCTGTAAACCACGAAAAGACACCTTTTTCCTTCACTTTCATAAATTTTTTGAGTTCGCTCGATTTGGCACTCTTATTCCCAATGAAATCTATCTTTTTCACGTAGGCCTTTTTTCCCTCTTCAATCTTAAAGTTGATAGTGACCTCGTATGATTCGCCGTAGTCTATCTCCGCATCTACCTTTGTAGCGTAGTAGGCCTTGCTTGAGTAAAGTTTCTTTATCTCTTCAACGCTCTCTTTGAGCCTTTCGGTATTAAGTACCGTGTTCGTTTTGATTTTGATCTTATCCTTTATATCGTCTGTCTTTACCCTTTTATTCCCCAAAATGTATATCGCCTTTACAACAGGCCTTTCAATCACAACGAAGGTCACGATCTTTCCTCTCTCTGTCTCTTTGAGATCTATCTGGACATCGCTGAAAAAACCTGTCTTATAGATGCTTTTTAAATCTTCTCTTAACCTTTCTGGATCGTAGATATCGTTTTCTTTGCTCTTTATGGCATTTAGTATCACACCTTTGTCAACCCTTTCGTTCCCTATGATCTCAATTCTTAGGATCCTATCCTTCTCCGAAGGATATGCGAAGTTTGCGAAAAACAAAAATAGAAATAAGAACGTAAAGATCTTCCGTCTTTTCATAAGCGAACCATACTTAACAGAAAAGCTGAAAGGTTGTAAAGCCAAAATTTTTCTTACCTCCACCTCACAACACCGATTCTCGGACACTCTTTATAGAGGGGGCATTTGCTACAGAGCGGAGATATGGGCTTACAGAGATTCTTTCCAAATGCGACCAAAAGCCCGTTATAATTTTTCCAGTACTTTTTAGGCATTTTTTCTTTCAGTTCTATTTCGGTCTCTTGAGGGGTTTTAGTCCTTACTAGACCCATGCGGTTCGAAATCCTATGCACATGGGTATCGACACATATGGCAGGTTTTCCGAAAGCTCGGGAAAGAACAAGATTCGCCGTCTTATGTCCAACACCTTTGAGTTTCAAAAGTTCTTCGAAAGTATCAGGTACACGACCACCCAAGACGTTTACGATCGTCTGAGCTATATCTTTCAGGATCCTTGCCTTATTTTTGTAAAAACCAACAGGAAAGATAAGGCTTTCCAGTTCCTTTTGGGGGATCGCCAAAAGATCTTGAGGTCCCTTTATTCTTTCTTTGACCCTCTTTATTGCCTCTTCTGTCACTTCGTCCTTTGTTCTGTGGCTCAGTATGGTGGATATGAGGACAAAAAACGGATCCGAATTATTCTCTTCATTCATTGCATCCGGAAATAAGGGGGAGAGTTTCTCAAAGACCTTTTTAAACGTTAGACCTTTTTTCACAGGCTCACTTTTCCAAAATCTCTTTTATCCACTTTGACATGTTTTCCACGTGGGAGCCACTCCAGTATATCTTTTTGCATTGTGGACAGATCCTAAACTCTTTTTGGGTGTGAAAGACATATTCAGGAACGAAAGGTTCCACTTTCTCCTTCTCCACATACTCCAGTTCCCTATTACACTCTATACACCTCGACATAACAAGGGAAGGATCTATATACGGTCTTATGATCTCCTTTATCTCCTTTAGCTGATCCTGGACTTTGTCGGATTTTATGTAAATCGTGTTCATGTAGGGAGATACCTTCCTCCTCGTAAAAAAGTAATAGGGTTCTTCAAAGATGAACTCTTTCCCCTTCTTTGAAGGCCTGTAGTAGATCGCGTTAAGGCCTAGTATCCTCAAATACTTGGCAAGCCTTCCAAGCATCGAATCACATATGAATTTCATAGCTTTAAATTCTCTTAACCAAAGATCTTGCAACCTTTTTTGCGTTTCTAATTATTTCTTCTTCCCCAGGAACGACTCTATTCTCCATTATAACATTTCCCATACAGATTACAGTATCTACACAGTACCCATTGGCGGAATAAACAATGTCGGAGTAAAGATCGAAGTTTGGGGTTAACTCGGGTCTTAAAAGATCGACAAGGATTATGTCAGTCTCAAGCCCCACCTTTATTTCCCATTCTCCCAGATTGAAGATAGATGCTGCCTTTTTTGTCGCCAGCTCATAAACGTATGGGGCATTAAGGATAGTCGGATCCCCTGTTGAGAATTTTGCCAAAAGAGAGGCAAACTTCATAGTCTCCATCATGTCCAAGTTGTTGTTGGATGCACATCCATCAGTTCCAAGGCAGTAATCCACTTTGAATTTCGAGAGAAAAGAGTGGGGTATAACTTTTCCCACCGCGAGTTTCATGTTAGAGACGGGCATATGAACGAGTTTCGCACCTCTTTTTCCCAAAATTTCGCATTCCTTCTCGGAAAGCCAGCAGCCATGGCATCCGATGAATCTCTCAGAAAGGAGACCTATGGAATCCAGAAATTCAACGGGGCTCATGTTGTATCTCTCTTGGGCAAATCTTACTTCGTCTTCCGTTTCTGAAAGATGCATGTGTACTAAGGTTCCGTTTTTTTCAGAAAAATCCCTCGTCCATGTGAGACTTTCCTTCGAGACAGAATAGATGGCGTGGGGACCGAGTGTGAATACTACATTTGGCATGAACTCTTTCGACAATTCGTATAGTTTTAAATTCAGCTCTATCTGTTCCTTTGCCTTTTTCTCATCGAACATGTCTATAAAGACCGCACTTATAAAGCCCCTAAGTCCCATCTCCTTTGTCGCACGCGCCGTAGCCTCCCAGTGCCAGTACATGTCGTTAAAGACGGTAATCCCGTTCTTTATCATCTCGAGGCAGGCGAGTTTTGCTCCCCAGTAAACGTCCTCTTCAGTGAGCTTACTCTCCAAAACCCATATCTTTTCAGTAAGCCACTTACTAAGCGGCATATCATCGGCATATCCCCTAAAGATCGTCATTGCCGCATGGGTGTGGCCATTTATGAAGGAAGGAAGGGCAACTTTACATTCGCCGTTTATTATTTTTTCCGCTTCTTTTTTTAGTCCCAAACCTATCTCCTCTATCTTTCCACTATTTATGTAAATGTCTGTCGTCTTTCCGTTAAGAATTACGTTTTTTATGAGTATCCTCATTCTCCTCCCCTTCTTAGCAAATTCTCGATGAACCTCTCTATTTGGGCGAGACTTTCTCTTTGGGCCTTCTTTACTTCTTCAATCGTTAAGACCTTCTCTCCAAGACCGTGACAGTAGTTATCGATTGAACATAAGCTGCCGTAAGGAATACCACATTCGATTGAAAGGGTAGCCTCAGAGGCAAGTGTCATTCCAATGACGTCTCCTACTTTTTTGAAAAACTTTATCTCTGATAAAGTCTCAAATCTTGGCCCGAGAGTCTGGACGTAAATTCCGCCCTTTTTTACCTTCATGCCCGTCTCTTTTGCCACATCATAGATAATTTCGATCACTCTTGGATCGAACCTAGGGATAGAGAACTTAAGCTCTCTGTCGAAGAATGTAGGTATCATCCAGGGACAGAAAAAGTCGTCCGGCACAAGAAAGCTTCCTGGTTTGAGACTCTTTTTTAAACTTCCGGTTGAATTTATGGCAAATATTTTTTCTACCTTCATCTCTTTTAGCGCCCATATGTTGGCCTTATGGTTTATTCTGTGCGGAGGAAGGAGATCCTCCCCGTGCCTTTGAAGGAAAATAGCACGATCGGCAATCTTCAATAAAACTCGACCGAAAGGAGTCTCAATCTTTCTTTCTTCCCAATTCTCAAATATATTCGACGTAAAAAGTGAAGAACCCCCGATTATGGCAAACATCTACCTAAAAGACTTGACTTCAGTCAAAAGATTACCGAGTATTTCCTCCTTTCTCGAGATGTAAACCTTTTTTCTCTCTTCCATGAGGTTTCTGCCTTGAGTGTCGATTGAGACAACAAGTGGCCCAAAATCCTTGACCTTAAGGACGTAAAGTGCCTCTGGCATTCCAAGATCTGTCCATTTCACATCAGCTATCTCCACCACCTGTTTCGCGCAGAGGGCACCGCATCCTCCAGGATATATGCAGTGGATCGCTTTAAACTCTGCACACGCTTTTTGAGTCTCTTTCCCCATCCCACCCTTCCCAATTACTATTTTTACTTTAGTCCTTCTTATGAACTCGTACTCGTATTTTTCCATTCTCATGGAAGTTGTGGGTCCTATGGAGACAACAGTAAGCCTACCATCCTCCTTTTTAACTATAGGTCCCGCATGGAAAATGGCCAAACCTTCACTCCGTACGGGAAGCTCAATATTATCCACAACGACCCTTCTATGACCTACATCCCTTATTGTCAAAACTGTGCCTTCAAGCCAGAAGATATCGCCGATTTTTAGATCTTCTATCTCGTCGGCTCTTACAGGGCTATGGATCAACTTTTTCACAGTGAGGTTCCTCTGTGGGACAAAATTTCGTAATTTAAGTCTTTGTCGATAAGGAGTGTCCCCTTCCTCAAAGACCAGCAACCTATGCTTAAACCGACAGAAATTGTAGAAGGATGTCTTGCCGCTACCTCTACTTGAACTGCAAGAACACTCTTTAAACCTCCAAGTCCTTGAGGTCCAATACCGATCCTATCCAGTCCATCCTTTAAGATGCTTTCAAATCTTTGTGCGTATGGATTATCACTTGGCTTCCCAATCGGTCTTAGCAATGCTTTTTTAGAAAGGTATGAAGCTATATCCGAGGATCCAGCTATCCCTATTCCAAGGGTAAGGGGCGGACACGCATTTATACCCCATTCTACAGAAGTGTCAAAGATATACCTTACGATCGCCTCATACCCGTCAGATGGCATAAAAGTGTACGACCGTCCAGGAAGGCTGCATCCACCACCTGCAAGGTATACGCTCAGTTCTATTTCACTCCCCTTTTCTATCTCCCAGAAGATAAAAGGCATCCCATCCCCCAAGTTGTCCCCAAAGTTTCTCCCTTCGAATATGGATACAGTGTTGTGCCTTAGAGGAACATCTAAAGTCGCTTTTCTTACGGCCTCAGTGAGAATCGATCTCAATTCTCCGAGATAAGGAAAAGTCGATCCCGCTTTCACAAAGAAATTTACGACCCCTGTATCCTGACAGCAGGGTCTCTTTTCCGTATCCGCGATCCTCTGGTTTTCGGTCATGGCCTTAAAGATAAGGGATGCCCTTTCGTCTTTCTCTTCCATCGAAAGACCTAAAATACCTTCCCATACGTCATCTGGAAGCTTAATACTCACTAAACCGATAAATTTACTTATGATATCGAGAAGATAAGCCCTTTTCTTTTCATCCATCGAAGGTTAGGATATATCAATTTGAGTAAGCCGTCAACACTCCGATTTCTGGATTGACAAACGTCCGGTTTGAAAATAGAATGAAAGAAAGTCTTACCCCTTGCCCTCATAAAAATGGAAATCCATAGAAAGAGGACAAAAGCGATAAAAGTCGGAAACGTAATGATAGGAGGAGGAAATCCGATAGTCGTACAGTCTATGCTCAAGACGAACCCGGAGAACGTGGAGGGAAGCTTAAACCAGCTAAGGGAGCTAAAAAGGGCAGGTTGCGAAATAGTAAGGATAGCTCTGCCTACGGAGGAGAGCTTAAATCTTATCCCCTTTTTCAAAAAGGAGGTCAATATCCCTATCGTTGGAGACGTACACTTCCACATAAAGATCGCCCAAAGAGCTATGGAGATGGGGATAGACTGCATAAGGATAAATCCTGGGACTATAAACAACGTCCGAAAAGTAAAAGAGGTTGCAAAGTTCGCACTAGAAACGAAGACACCTATAAGAATAGGGATCAACTCTGGCTCCGTTGAAAGGAGGGTCCTTAAAAAATACGGAAGGCCAACCTCAGATGCGATGGTGGAAAGCGCCCTTTACTACACCAAGCTCTTTGAAGATGTAGGATGGACAGAGATCAAAGTCTCTCTTAAAGGTTCGGACGTTTTAGAGACCGTAGATGCCTATAGAAAATTCGCAAGCCAGACCAATTATCCATTACATGTAGGTATAACTGAGGCAGGTCCCATCTTTTCAGGGGCCATAAAATCTGCCATAGGGATAGGTATCCTTTTAAGCGAGGGAATTGGAGATACGATAAGGGTGTCCCTTACGGCCCATCCGGTATATGAGGTCATCGCAGCTTACCGGATCCTTGCAAGTCTCAATTTGAGAAAGCGTGGTCTAAATATCATTGCATGTCCAATGTGCGGAAGGTGTAAAGTCGACTTAAAAGGGATAGTGGACGAGTTTGAAAGACAAACGGTCCACATAGAGAAACCTTTAAAGGTTGCCATTATGGGTTGCGAAGTAAACGGACCTGGCGAGGCAAAGGATGCAGACATTGGAATTGCTTTTGGAGCGAAAAGTGCCGTCATATTCGCGCGCGGAATTGTGATAAGAAGGAATGTACCCCATGAACTGGCAAGGGAGATTTTGGAAGAAGAACTCTATCGACTACTTTAGATTTGGACTTGTTTGGATTTCGAAATTAAAGCCGAAACAGCCTCTTTAAGCCCGTCTAAGGTCAGCTCAAACATAGGGAATATTTTCCTTATCGCATCGACGGTTACGTGATTCCAAAAATGTTTGGGCGTAGGATTTAGCCACACTGAATAGGGAAAGTGTTCCCTTATCCTCATTAGCCATTCGATTCCAGGTCTGTCATTGGTGTAATAGTAGTCTATGCAGCCATTCACGTCGAATAGTTCAGAGTAAGCCATTCTCGCATCCCCAACTATTATTACCTTGTAGCCGCTGTGGAAGTTAGCGAATAGCTTTTCAGTTGGGACCCTTTTGTAGTTGGCCATGTCCTCGAATACATCCTGATAGATGCAGTTGTGGAAATAATAGTACCTGAACTCCTTAAAATGCTCCATCTGGGATGCAGCCGAAAAGAGTCTTTCGCAAAGTTCAGTGTAAGGAAGCATGGAACCGCCCGTATCCATAAGGAGGATAAGCCTTACTGAGTTTTCCCTGGATTTTGTGTAGACGAGTTCGAGTTCACCAGCTTCTTTGGCCGTTTTTTCAACGGTACCTTCCAGATCGAGCTCTTCCGCCCCTTCTTTTTTGAGCTCTCTTAATCTCTTTAAGGCCATCCTTATTTGCCTTGTGTCGAGTATGAGGTCGTTTCTGTAATTTCTGTATCTCCTTTCTCCTGCAACTTTAACCGCAGACTGCATGAAAGATTCTCCCCCAACCCTTATTCCTCCAGGATGGAAACCAAAAGCTCCAAAAGGAGATTTTCCACCTGTACCTATCCACTTGTTTCCTCCGTCATGCCTTTCTTTTTGTTCACGGAGCCTTTCCCGGAACTGCCTTAAGAGTTCTTCCATGTCGAGGTTTCTTTGAAACTCTTCCATCTTCTTTCTGAATTCCTCAATCTCTTCTGGACTTAAAGGGGGGAGGTTTTTCGGATTCTCAAGCCAACTGAGAACTTTTTCGATTTCTACGTCCTCCGTTTTGATTCCCCCGAAATACTCTTGGAATGCAAGATCGAACATGTCGTAGTAGGCCTCGCTCTTTACAAGGAAAGCTCTTCCTATGTAGTAGAGATGGTTGAGGCTAGATTTAAAAAGACCCTTATGGAGCGCCTCTATGAAGGAGAGCCACTCAGTTATCGTACAGGGTACTCCTTTTTCCCTGAGCTTGAAAAAAAAGCCCGTAAACATCTACTACAAAAACCTCCTTCTCATCTCAAAATGCCCCTTTTGTCCAAGTAGGAACCTCTCCACCTTTAGCGTATCATGTTCGCTTTTAAGCAAAGTCCCAATAAAAGGTATCTCCTTACTTATCCTTTCTGGATCTATACCGCCTATGATCAAGGCCTTGATCCAGTCGAGGAGCTCGCTTGTGGATGGCTTCTTTTTGAGCCCGTCTATCTCACGGATCCAGTAAAATCTCTTTATCGCCTCCCTTACGAGTCTCGTCTCTATGTCCGGAAAATGGACCCGTACTATCTCTTCCATCATCTCAGGAGTTGGAAATTCTATGTAGTGGAAGATGCATCTCCGCAGAAAAGCATCCGGAAGTTCCTTTTCGGCATTGCTCGTTATGACAACTATGGGTCTATGTTTTGCCTTTATCTCTTCGTTAAGCTCTGGAATGTAAAAAGACATCTCGTCGAGTTCATTGAGAAGGTCGTTTGGAAACTCAATATCCGCTTTATCTATCTCATCGATCAGTAAAACGACTTGTTCTTCGGATACAAAGGCCTGTCCTAGTTTTCCAAGTTTTATGTACTGCCTAATATTGGAGATGTCTTTATCCCCGAACCTCGCATCGTTCAACCTCTGGACAGTATCGTAGACGTATAGACCGTCTTTCGCCTTGGTTGTAGACTTTATGTTCCAGACTATGAGTTTTTTATTTAGTGCCTCAGCTATGCTGTGGGCAAGAAGGGTCTTACCAGTTCCAGGCTCACCTTTGATAAGAAGCGGTTTTCCCAAAGCTATAGCTACGTTCACGATCTCCATGAGCTCTTTTGACGCGATGTACTTACTACTTCCCCTGTACTCTCGCACCATGAGATCCTCCCTTTGTAGTGAAAAAAATCACTAAATAGTATAGTACTTGGCGGATAGGCTGTCAAAAGATTCCGGAAGTACCAAGAAGAACAAAATTTTTAATTGACAATGCTTTATATTTATGCCAAACATGTGGAAGACAAAGAGAAGGAGAAAAACATGCGGACTTTTTCTATTTTGATCTTCTTTGTCTTGATCATTCTTTCTTTTTCCTTTACATGTCATGCCTCTTTTTCTCTTTTTGTCGAAAAAGGTATTGAAGAGCTAAAGAAGGAAAATTACGAAGAGGCACTCCAATACTTTCTTGAGGCTCGAAAGCTCGATCCCCATTCCTCCATAGTCGCATACTACGCGGGGATAACGTGTAAACATATGGAGGATTACGAGTGCGCCATAACCCATCTTAGAGATGCGGTCACCCTCAAACCTTCTGTTATTGAGGCGCTTCCAGAACTTATCGACGCTTTAAATGTCACTGAAAACTTAGCCGAGGCAAAAAGATTTATCGAACTTGCAGAGAAAGAAAGGATCGCACAGCCAAAAGTAGCTTATCTTAAAGGTCTTGTGCTTATGAAAGAGAAGAATTACAAAGGGGCTATTTTGGAGTTCGAGAAGGCAAAAAGTCTCGATCCCAACCTCAGTCAGGCCTGTGAGTTCCAAATAGGAATCGCTCTCGCAAGGGAGGGGAAACTAAAAGAGGCGGTTGAGCGTTTTAAATCGACTATCACGCTCGATCCTACAACGGATATTGCAACGTACGCGAAAGACTATGAAAGAATCTTAAAGGAGAGGATAGAAAGGGAAAGACCCCTTAGGCTCAGTTTTTCTCTCAACTACAAGTACGATTCGAACGTTGTGACAAAAGGGGAAGGTCCTATAGTTGAACAGATCTCCGGACACCAAGGAAGCGCAATGAATCTTTCTTTTCGGGCAAGCTACACTTTTCCTTTTTCGTTTAGAAAACCTGTGAGTCTGTCTTTAAGTTACGGCCTTTTGGCGGAAAAGTACTTCTCAAAAAGATACACAAGGGCCGACGGGACAAAGGGGAATCTTAAAGAATACACGAACATGACAAATTCCTTTACGCTTTTTTCGGGGTTTAGCCGCGAAAGATGGGCGGTAAGTTTGCCGATATTCTACAACTACTATAGTTTACAAGGGGTAAAGTCGAATAGCTTTTTTGATGAGCTATCTTGGTGGAACACAGCGCGTTACATGGAACAGTATGGCACTACACCCACTTTTAGGTTCCTTCTCCGTTCCAATATCATAGGGGAAATATCGTGCGGCTTTTCAAAAAGACATTATTTTAAGACTTTACTCCATCCTCGTCCTCTAGTTGATGAAGAACTAAGGGATGCAGATATACTCTCAACATCCTTCGGTCTCACAACAACATGGAAGGAGGGAAGATCAGTTATAGCACTTAGGTACACATTCGGAAAAGAGCACGCCAAGGGCAGAAATTGGTCAGTAGATAGAGAGGATAGAATTAGCATAAGCCTTTTATATCCACTTGACGGGATAACGAAGCTCCCAATAAAGCTTCAAGTCACTGGCGATGCTTCCTTTCAAAAGTACAAATATGTGCACACTTTCTTTGATAAGAAGAGAAGAGACGACGTATATAACTTCACGGGTGCCATAATCTACGAACTCATGAGAAATTTGGATATAATTGGTCAGTACACGTACGTGAGGGACAAGTGCAACATCGAAATTTATAACTACAAAAGGGAAATTATGACCCTTGGATTCGAATACAAGTTTTAAAAAGGGGTGAGTAAAGTGAAAATGAAGTTTTTTTCAAAATACGTCTTGGCTTTAATCTATACACTTTCTCTCATTTTTGCAGGCATATCGGTCGGGTCAGCATCTGTCGGTAAAGTAACAGTAGTCGAAGGTTCCGTCGACGTTTTAAAAGCAAAAAAAGCTGAGGTCACGCCGGTAAAAGTGGGAGATCCTGTCGACATAGGAGACATATACCGAACAAAAACTGGAAGTTACGCAGAGATCAAGTTCTATAACGATAGCATCCTCCGGATAGGAGCGAGAACTAGGGTGGAAATCAAAGAGTACATGGTGGAGAAAGAAAGGACAAGCCAAGTTATGAAGCTCCATAGGGGGAGGATCCAGGCTATAGCAACGGAAGAAATAGTAAAAAAAGCAGCCGCCTTAGTTGAGGGACACAAATTTGAAGTTCATACTCCCACTGCTGTTGCAGGAATCAGAGGTTCCAATATGCTTGTAGGTTTCTCTCAGGGGACAACAGTCGTTGTGTTTATAAAGGGAAGGGGTTACGTTTTTAATCCTGCACAGCCACACATTATCCTACCAATATCGCAAGGGCAGGTCTCTTTCATAAAAGGGGACCTTCCTCCATCTCCTCCCACAAAGGCTCCCGAAAATTTCATTAAAGAGGAGGGGAGGGCCTTTCTACGAATTGAAGAGGTAAAGAAAGAAGAGAAAAGAGAACCTTCTGAGGAAGTAAGAGTAACAGTTACAACTACCCCGGATGTAGGCCCAAGCGCGCCAGATGTCCCCGTAAGAGAGGCAGCTATTGAGGATTACGCAGCACTTAGGGACATCGCCTTTTATGAGCGAGGTTTCGAAACTTTACTTCCCAGAGAAGTCGTAGGTGTAAGCTTTGTCCGTACTTTGGCTGAGATAGAACCGCCGCGTCTTCCATTCTATGGGGTCAAAAAGGAAACTCTACTCGAGGGTGCTCTCCAAATAGACACAAATAAGGGAAGGTTTCTTGGACGAGTTGACGAAAAAGGTCGGGGAGATTTCAGCTTTTCAGTTCAATTTCCGCAACTTGATTCCTTGCCTTCACCGTATATTGTATCTGGCATCTTAGAGGGAACAAGTGACAAGGCTGGAGCATTCTTTGGAGTTCAAAGAAGTATAATAGGCTCTGTTGATACACTTTTAAGTTCCTTCTATGTCGAGGGATCTACCCTTTACTTTTTGACAGGTCAAGGTTCCGGAAGTTACGAAGCGAATGTGCTCTCATCTACGGGAAGGCTCGTACGGAGTGAACCTATTGGCAATTTAAGCTTGAAAATACCACCCGGTGGGAATCTTCTAAGCGCACTAAAAGACAAGGTAAAGTCTATAACATTTGGGTCTGGTCCAGTTACCTATTCGAGCTTTTATTCGCCTCCCCCTGAGAATTATTTTCTCAGGTTGGATACAGGTCTTCTTGCAGGCTTGTTCGCTACTCAGTTTTACCTTTCTCACCAAAATCAAAGTCCATGGCGCTTTTCATATGACTGGTTCTTGCCCACTCAGACCTCTTTTGAGTTCCAATGGTTATTTGGGCAAGCCGTTTGGGACTACACTGACCCTACAAAGGGTATAGGTCGCGGGAATTTGGAGCTTATAGGATACATAAATAACATAGGTCCGATCATAGGTGAGGCGACTGCTAATATTGCTTCTAGGTTTTACGATTCACGAGACATGCTACTTGTCAGTTCTGGAACGTACATAGCCGATGTTGCCTCCTTTATGGTTTCATCGGGGGTTCTGCCAACTAGTGGTTTCTACGAGTTTAGAACCGAAGATGGGACAGTAGGATTTTTCCGCGGCAGTGGACCAAGCCAGATGGCAGGCTTTGTTGTCGGAAAAGGTGATATATGGTCTTCTCCTTCTCCCATAAGGTTTGTCGGATTGTATTCGCCAGAAAAAAAGAAGGACTTTTTCTTTCTCGACTTTGTAACGGCTGATTTGAATGGGGTAAGTCCAAATTATGCTTTCGGCTTTCCAGTTTTCAAGGCCGGGTACGCACTAGAAAATACCGACTGTTACGGCGGCATAATAGGAGCATCGATTAAAGATAAATTCATAGCAGAAGGTTTAGCATTTTATGCAAAAAAGATCGGAAACGAATATGAGGTGGGGTACTTTAAACTTTCCGATCTGGAAGGGAGTTTCTTTCCTGAAATTGGATCATATACAGCAAGCGGAAAGATCGAAATCTCTAAATTGGGCACGACAAACACATTACCCGATTCTATGGAACATGACGATGTGATTTTGAAGGTTGGAAGTGGACCGATAAGTGGGTACTTAGTAGTTGGGACTGTAAGTCCTTCTTCTACCCAATGGACGCTCCTTATGTCAGCTCTAAGTGCTAACTATACCTCCGTACCCACAGGAAACTGGGTTTCAAAGGTAGGTAGTTTCGAAGCTGAAAAATTTTGGGATTTCTGGTACGTCAATCTCTTCCTTGGGGACCTAAGAGGAGATGCATGGGATAGCCTGACTCGGACCTTTTCTGCTACCCTTTCAGGCACTGAAATCAATATAGAATCGGAGCCGGAAGGGAATTATCTCTTTTTACACGAAAACGCTATTACCTTTAGAGGTATCTTCGGAGAAGAAAAAGCACTTGGTGTAGGAACGGGTATTGTGGATGAGTCAAAAAAGAAACCCCTCAATTTGGCAAACCATTTCGGTGTCTTTGGGGATGCCCTTTCCGTGTACACCCCCATTTCAGGAAATTTGTATATAAGAGAATTCATCCAGAAAGTACAGGTTGATGGACATGAGGAATGGCATGAAGACAGAAGATTCCTTGTGGTAACCGAAGGGATGGGCTACGGAATATTCAAGGATAGCTATAGAGGAGAGGAAGCCTATTACTTCCCAGATGGAACTATGGTTGAAATAGACATGGGAGGAAAAGCCATATTTCGATATGGATGGCGTAACATAGAATATATAAGGCACGATCATCTAAAGAGAAGCCAATGGCTCATCCCGGATGATCCAACTTTCCAAGTCTGGTACTCAAAATTCCCAAACGTGAAACTTCTTGAAAAAGCTTCCGGTAGGGTCTTAGGTGCTATCGGAGGTTTAGGGTACCCTTGGGGGGATAAAGGGACAGACCTGACAATAATTGGAAGATACGATGGTAGCGAGTATCCTTTCTTCTTCAATACCCCACCTCTCCTAGGAAGATTTTACGATCCCGAAAATCGTCGTGAAATTGGAGCATACGTACTTACCCTCGGAGGTTATGTAACAGGAGACGAAAGGATGTCCCTTTGGGGAAGGGGATTGTATATTAAAGACGATGGGCAAGAAGCGGGGATCTTCGTTTTCCAAGACCTAGAGGCAACATTCTTTAGGGGTATAGACATGTGGCAAGCAAAGGCGACAATTGTCCGTGAAGCCGTAAGTTCCAGTAATGGTGCCTCTGT
>JANXAF010000014.1 GCA_025062045.1 Thermodesulfobacteriota bacterium | reverse complement strand
TGTGGCCTATGGTACCTATGTTCACGTGGGGTTTGGTCCGTTCGAATTTTTTCTTGGACATATAAGACCTCCGTTAAGGTATTCTTTGTTTACTCACCTATGTTTTTAAGCCCACGACCGGAATTGAACCGGTGACCACTTCCTTACCAAGGAAGTGCTCTGCCGACTGAGCTACGCGGGCTAAATTTAATACAAAGCGGGAAACGGGATTCGAACCCGCGACCCTCAGCTTGGAAGGCTGATGCTCTAGCCAGCTGAGCTATTCCCGCATAAAATCCAAGAATTATTATAAACCCAAAACCTCTGAAATTCCACAAAAACTTATCCATTGGAGAGGGGAGGATTCGAACCTCCGAAGGCGTAAAGCCAACAGATTTACAGTCTGTCCCCTTTAGCCACTCGGGAACCTCTCCCAATAAAAGCTGGTGAAGGGAGTCGAACCCCCAACCTAGTGATTACAAATCACTTGCTCTGCCAATTGAGCTACACCAGCGTCAATTTTTAAATATAATGAAGACGAATCAAAAATTCAATAGTTTATTTGCCCTTGCTTACTCTTTCAGACACAATTTTTATGATCTCCTTTACTATCTCTTCGCTACTCAACGAACTTATATTGTAAAGAAGACCCTCCTTTTTATAGTACTCGATCAGCGGCTGAGTCTTTTCATTGTAAACTTCGAGCCTTTTGCTAATGGCCTCCTCCGTTTCGTCTTCCCTTTGCACGACAGGCCATCCACATTTAAGACACTTTCCTTCGGGTGATGGCGGTTTGCTCTTTACGTTATAAATCTCCTGACATTCGGGATTGGAACATGTTCTCCTAGTTGTTAGTCGGTCAAGAATCACCTCCTTAGGAACATCGAGATTGATCACCGCATCAAGGTTGAGACCCGCCTTAGCTAAAAGGTTTTTAAGTCCTTCTGCCTGATTTATAGTTCTTGGAAAGCCGTCAAAGATAAAGCCTTTTTCACAGTCTGGCAATTTGAGCCTTTCTTCAATTATGCCCATGATTAGATCATCTGGTACCAGTTCACCTCTTTCCATGTACGACTTCGCTTTAAGACCCAGCTCAGTTCCCTGTTTGACAGCGTTCCTTAAGATATCACCAGTAGATATCTGGACTGACCCATCATAATCCATAAGGAGCCTTGCTACGGTTCCTTTGCCTGCTCCTGGGGCTCCAAGTAGCACTATTCTCATACTGACCTCCTTGCCTCAATTGGTATTTCATAAAACTCTTTGCAAGTCCCACATCTTATACAATCGCTCTCTTTAGCATCATCTAAATACGACCCCACATTTCCATCAAAAGTGCGAAAGAAAACGGTATCTCCTTCTCTTCCTAACATCCCTTCTTTTACAGGTACCTTTCCTAAACCACCACTTAAATCCACCACATAGCTTGGGATGGCAAGACCCGATGATAGTCTTTTTAGAGTTTCATAGATCTTTATTCCGTGCTCGATCTTCACTTTAAAGTGTCTTGCTCCTATGACTTCGTCTAGCTGGAAGAGGTAGTAGGGTTTAACTCCTAAACTCACGAGTTCCTGAAAAAGGTCGATGAGAATCCTGGCACAGTCGTTAACTCCCCTAAGGAGGACTGTCTGGCTAAGGATAGGCAGCCCACATCCCGCAAGCTCCCTAACTACAGTTTTAAACTCTTGAGTTACCTCTCTGGGATGGTTTATATGCACGATCATCCATAGCGGAGCAAACTTTTTTAAAAGCTCGATAAGTTCCCGACTTATCGTCTCTGGGTCAACAACGGGCACCCTTGTGCTTATCCTTACTATTTTTATCCGCTTTATCTTTTGTATCCTTCCTAAAACGTACTTTAACCTCTCAACGTCCTCCACAAGGGGATCCCCTCCTGAAAGTATCACCTCTTCTAAGTCTTCGAGCCTCTCCATCTCAGAAAAGGACTCTTCCCAGGAATCTTCAAACCTTATACCCTTCCCAACAAACCTCTTTCTGTTACAGAACCGGCAAAACATGGCACATTCAGACGTGACCAAAAAGACAGCCCTCTTTGGGTATTTTTTAAGGAGGCTTTTTGTAAGGGAAAAATTTTTTTCTCCCAGAGGGTCTACATGTCCAGAACAATCGAGTTCATCAACTTGCGGAATGGCCTGTCTTCTTATCGGGCATCCAGGGTCGTTAAGATCCATAAGCTTTAAATAAAACTCAGGAACCTTCATCGGAAACAAGTTTTCAACCCTTAGTGAAGCGCTTACAGATTCTTCCTTTTGGGATGGCGAAAAAGGTAATTCTTTTATGCTTCTATAGAAGCGGGAAGAGCTACCTCCTCCCGCTTTTTTTCCAGGCTCCCTAAGGAAGCACAACGAAGTGCGCTCTCCTGTTCCTTGCCCATGCCTCTTCGTTATGTCCTGGGTCGAGCGGTCTTTCTTTTCCGTAGCTTACGGTCTCCAAAAGTTTTTCATCGACACCCAGATTTACAAGATAGTTCTTTGCCGCATCGGCTCTTTTCTGACCTAAAATAAGGTTATACTCGGATGTTCCCCTCTCATCACAGTGACCTTCGATTCTCACTCTTTTTCCCGGATTCGCCTTAAACCATTCAAGGTTATCCTTTAGGATTTCCGCATCCTGAGGTCTTATGTCGTATTTGTCAAAATCAAAGTGTATATCCTTAAGAACGTATGTTGGCTTCGGGGCTGGCAAAGATGGGACAGTAGGGGCTGGCGCTGGTGCGATAGGTTTTTCAACTTGAGAAGGTGTTGGAGCCGGTTTCGGAACTGCAACAAGCGGTACCTCTTTAGGTGGGGTCGGCTCAGGCAAAGTGATCGTAGGTTTTTCTTCCGGTTTGGCGATCCTTATCTCAGGAGGAGGTGCAGGAGGAGCTTTCTCTCCTACAACGGCCTGTCGGAAACAGCCACACCCCCCAAGAAAAAAGGATACCGAAAATATAACGATAAAAGTTATAAGCGACCTTTTCATCTGTCTCACCCCTTAAAAAAATCGGCCATATGCCAAAAAAGCATATGGCCATTTCAGAACTATTTCTTTGCAGGTGCAGGTGGCTGTGCTTCCGGTTTCTCAGGTGCCTTTTCAGGCGCCGGAGCAGGAGCCGGTTTCACCTCTTCTTTTGGTGCTGGTTTCGGCTCCTCCTTAGGCTTACAGCCCACCATAGAAAAACTTACAAAAAGCGAAAGAGCAATCAGTAGAGCCAGAAGCCTCTTCATACCGCACGTCACCTCCTTTCTCTGCGGCGTGTTTTTCTATATATAACACTTTCGTACGTGAATGCAAAGAGATTTTCTCTTGAAATGGAAAGAAACGTCGTGTAATCATTCAGTATGTGTTACGTTTTGTTACCCTTTATTCTTACTTTCCTACCCAGTTTTGTGTTTGCGGCCGGTTTTTTAATATACAATCAGGATGCAAAAGCCAACGGGATGGGGATGGCCTGTGTATCTTCCATAGATAATGCCTCATCTGTATTCTATAACCCTGCAAACCTTCTAGAATTAGAAAAAGAGGGCTTCTCTATAAACATGACCCTAATTAAGCCAGATCTTTCTTTTAAAAATTCGGTCTCGGGTAAAAGCTATGAGACAAAATCTAAGACCCACAGTCTTCTTTCCCTATACGGCTACCATACGGGAAAAAAGATCTCTTTTGGTCTCGGTGTATTTTCGCCCTTTGGGCTTTCCGTTAAATGGAAGAACGATTTTCCTGGAAGGTACTATTCTTTACTATCTGAACTAGAAACTCTTTTTATAAATCCGGTTCTGGGACTAAAGCTCAATGAACGAACAAATTTGGCATTTGGAGTCTCTTACGTTCTTAGCTCGATAAAATTCAAAACCATGGTACCCACCCCTTTAGGGATAGACGGGCTATCATCACTTTCTGGCAGGGGCGAGGGAATCGGGTACAACATGGCAGCACTCTTAAAACTCCCGAAGGGCTATTTTTTTTCTTTGGTTTTTAGAAGCCCTGTCCGAATCGACTACAAGGGAAGGGGCAAGATTTTTATGCCCGCCCCCATTCCTTCTTTTAGTACTGAATGTCGGACAACTTTGGAATTACCTTATCTTCTCGTTTCCGGCCTTGCTAAAAGATTCGGAAATACAACTTTTGAACTAGACGTTCTTTACACAGGATGGTCCTCCATGAACACTTACAGAATAAGATCCGAAAATGGATTGCTCGACAGATACTATCATAAAGGCTGGTCGAACACTTTCTCCTTTTGCGGAGGATTAAACCACAAAATGGCAAAAGGCATAGAAATCCAAATAGGTTACATGTACGACATTACACCGGTTCCTCTCTCGACAAGAGGCCCAGAGCTGCCTGACGCGACAAGGCACATCTTCACAGCCGGAACATCGTACGAAAGAAGGGGGTTAAAAGCCTCCATCTCTTACCAGGCCACCTTTTTTAAAAAAGCGAAATCTCACCTTCCCTATCTTTCAGGAAGGTATAGCAATTTTGCCCATCTTCTCCTTATAAACTTGGGGTATTCAAGATGAAAATTTATCTCGATGCGGCAAAACGTGGAATAATGAACGGATTTTCGGTAACGGCAATTATGGCTAAGGTCATAATACCGTGTTACATATTGATCGAGTTTATCAAATTCTACGATCTTATAACACCTCTTGCCAATTTTTTTAAGCCTTTTATGCGACTCTTTGATCTTCCTGGGGAAGCGGCTTTTGGTCTTATTGCCGGATTTTTTATAAACCTCTATGCTGCGATTGCGGTTCTTTCACCCCTCAATCTTTCAAGTAAAGATATAACCGTCTGTGCCCTTATCCTTGGAATATGCCACAGCCTGCTTGTTGAGACTCCTGTCACAAAGAAAGCCGGAGTGAACTATCTTTCGTTGCTCCTTTTGCGGATATTTCTTGGATTTTTTTCTGGACTTCTGCTGAGCCTTTTATGGAAGACCTGATACGGGTCTTTTTAAGTGGTTTACTATCATCGCTTAAGCTTCTTTTCACACTTATCCTTATTGTACTTCCCCTTACGGTCCTTTATGAGTTTTTGAAGCTAAAAGAGAAGCCTCTTATAAAAAAAGAGTATAGCATTCTAGGCATATCAAAAGAGGGGTTTTTGCCGCTAGTTACAGGTATCGTCATAGGCCTTACTTACGGTGCTGGTATAATAATCCATTCCATCAGACATTCGAATCTAACAAAAAGAGAGGCGTTTTTGGTTCTACTCTTTCTTTCAGTCTGCCATGCGATCATCGAGGATACTCTGATATTCGTCGTTATAGGGGCAAACGGGACCATCCTTGTCATCGCTAGATTCTTACTTGCTATCATCCTTACTTTCTTTGCTGCTAAAGCTTTTAAAAAATTGAACCTTAACTAAGTCCGACAAACTATGGAAAGGCTCATCAGGGTCTCGGCACTTTTTATGGGTGTGAGCGGGACAGTTGCTGAGATAATCCTTGTAAGGGAGTTTCTCATAGTATTTTCGGGAAATGAACTTTACATGGGGATAGTACTTTCCAACTGGCTTATCCTTGAGGGAATCGGTTCGCTTTTATCCCCAAGAATAATTAAAAGACAAGAAAAGCTTTTAGGATTCTGTCTTACAAATTTGCTTTTTTGCATCGCCTTATGCCTTTCGATCTTTTTTGTAAGAGCCCTTAAACCCTTTCTCGGAATATCAGTGGGAGAGATGATCGGGCTTTTTCCTTCCTTTTTTGCATCCCTTATTTTGCTATCTTTTGTGAGTGGTTTACACGGTGTGCTATTTCCGTATACGTGTGAGATTTATGGCCTATATACAGGAGTCAAAGAGGCGACTGCCGGTCGCATTTACGCTTACGAGACTTTAGGAACCGTAATAGGGGGCATTGTCGTTACTTACCTTTTTATTCCTTATTTCGACTCCTTTAGGACAGTGTTTTTTGTCTCTTTTCTTAACGGAATCCTGTGCCTTTTTTTTATCTGGAAAATTAAAGGCTTTTCTTTTTCCTTTGCCTTCTTTGCCGTTTTTATTTGCGCCTTCCTTGTCTTTACGTTTTTTTCAAATAGGGTACACTGGTATTCTATAAGATACCAGTGGCCTAACCAGAAAGTAGTCCACTATGAGAATTCCAAATATGGAAACATATGCGTTGTAGAGAATGAGGGTCAATACATATTTTTCCAGGATGGCGTGCCGGAACTCTTCATACCCTTTCCTGACATGATAGCCGTTGAAGAGACCGTCCATATACCCCTTCTTTCCCATCCAAACCCCAAAAGGGTCTTATTAATAGGTATTGGTGGCGGTGGACCGATAAAAGAGATCTTAAAACACCCGACCGTAAACGAAATCACATATGCAGAGCTTGACCCGCTCCTTATAAAGCTTCTTAAGCAGTATAAAACTGAGCTTACAGAGGAGGAGCTTAAAAACCCAAAGGTACGAATAAGACACGAAGATGGCCGTTTCTACTTGAATAGTACAAGTGCAAAATACGACGTAATAATCGTCGGGATAAGGACTCCATCGACACTTGAAGCGAATAGGTTCTTCACAAGAGAATTTTTTGAACTGGCTAAAGGGAGGATGAATGAGGATGGGATTTTTGTGGCAGGCATTCCATTTTCCTTGAGGTATGTAAACGAAGAACTTATCCAACTTACAAGGACCGTCTTTTTTACACTCCGTTCCACTTATAGGTACGTTAAGCCCAAGCCAGGGGAGGGAGCCTATCTCTTTTTATGCTCAGATTCTTACGAAGTTCTAAAGCTTGATTCGGCAACCTGTCAAAAAAGGATTGAAGAAAGAGGTATAAGAACTGAAGTTAGGATCCCTTGGTACATAGAGCAAAAGCTGCATAAAGGGTGGGAAGGTTGGTTTCAAAGGCTCATAGGCGAAAATGTAAGCATCATAAACTCTGACTTGCATCCGGTTGTCACGTACAATACGATTCTTTACCTTCAATCCATATACAATCCTGGCTTGGCTAAGTTCTTTAGAGAATTAAGGTTAGTAACTTTTGAGACTGTTATCCTTGTGATCTCTGTCTTTTTCTTTCTTTACCTTTTCCTTTTCGGATTTAGAAAAGAAAAATTTTTGGGCCTTTGCGGAGTTCCGATTTTAACGAGCGGATTTTACGGGATGGTGATAGAGCTTTTGATCCTTTTTTCATTCCAGTCAGTTTTTGGATACGTATTTTCGTGGATGGGACTTCTAGTCTCCGCGTATATGGCAGGCTCGGCAATTGGTGCTTATCTACTAAGCAGAGAAAAAATAAAGGTAAAATTTGCATCGAGGCTTTTTCTTCTTGCGGAACTGGCACTCATTTGCTTTTCTTTTCTTTACCCATCCATTATCGATTACGCAAGAACTCAATTTCCACAACATTTACTTAAGTCACTCTTTTTAGTTCTTTCGTTTCTTGGAGGATTATGCGTTGGCTTGGAATTTCCCCTCGCCAATCTCATATGGATATACGAGAAAAAGGACGCAACAAAGATCGCTGGTCTACTTTACGCTTTAGATCTTTTGGGAGGATTCATAGCCGGCCTTATAGCTCCATTCTGGTTTGTACCGCTTTTTGGAATTCCAAAAACTTCGTACCTACTTTCGGTACTCAAACTTGCAAGTATGGGTCTATTTGTGATTGAATTCATTTTAAAGGGGGAAAAGCATGAAGGATGATAAGAACCTTCTCACAAGAAGGTCCTTTTTAAAGGAAATCTCTAAGTGTTTCTTTGCGATCTTTGGATTTTATGAAGCGTTAAATCTTTTACACCCAAGGCAGGCATTTTCTAAAAATACCATAGGTAAGAATTTCGAACCTGCTTACTTAAGGCTCCAACTATCGGGAGAGTTAAAATCAAGGGGGGAAGCGCTATGGGAAATAATGTCCAGTTGTGAGCTCTGTCCGAGACGTTGTGGAGTAAATAGAATCAAAGGTAAGTCGGGATTCTGTAAAGCACCAGGAGCAACCCTCGTCATATCCGCTTTCCATCCGCACTTCGGAGAGGAGAGACCCCTTGTAGGATACGGCGGTTCAGGAACCATATTCTTTACCCACTGCAATCTTCGGTGCGTTTTCTGTCAAAACTTCGAAATAAGCCATCTTGGTAGAGGATCAAAGGCGACGATTGAGGAACTTGCAGAGATGATGCTTGCCCTGCAAAAGATTGGGTGCCACAACATAAACCTCGTAACCCCTACCCACTATTCCCCTCATATAGTGAAGGCCCTGGACATAGCATGCAAAAAGGGCTTAAGACTCCCAATAGTTTACAACACAAGTGGCTGGGAAAGGCTCGAGATCTTAAAGATCCTCGATGGAATCGTTGATATATACCTTCCAGACTTCAAATATTGGGAAAGTGATAAAGCATCAAAGTATTCTCAGGGTGCCTCGAGCTACCCTGAACTTACGAAGATCGCTATATTGGAGATGCACAGACAGGTAGGGGTTGCAAAGCCCGAAAAGGACGGAATAATAAGGAGGGGACTCATCATAAGGCACCTCGTTATGCCAAATGGGGTTGCCGGATCTGAAAAAGTCATGGAATGGATAGCCCAGAATTTGCCGAAAGACACCTACGTGAACATAATGGCCCAGTACACCCCTCTGTATAAGGCCTTCGACTATCCCGAAATATCAAGAAGGATAACGAAGGAGGAATACGATAGGGTTGTAAAGAAGGCAAAAGAGCTTAATCTTAGGAATCTCGATATCCAGGGTCTGCGCTGGTTCTTGTAAATCTATAGGAATAGATCTACCCACCTCTTGAGACCCACATCGAAGAGACCACGAGTTGTAATTCTCAGTTCAGGTATGACAGGAAGGGCGACAAAGGAAAGTGTCATGTAAGGATGGGATAAAGACACGCCGCAATCGACAAGTACCCGGTTCAGATTTTCGTATCTAGATGCCACATCAAACGAATCAAGGTCTGACATAAGTCCCCCAATGGGCAAAGGGATAAACTCCGCTAATCTTTTTGAATAGAAAGCCATTCCTCCTTTTGACTCGACTACCATATTTACCGCCTCGACTATGTCTCTGTCCTCACATCCAACGGCTACTATGTGATGGGAATCATGGGATACAGATGTTGCCATGGCCCCTTCTTTAAGTCCAAACCCTTTCACAAAGCCGCATCTTACCCTTTTTTCCTTGGAGTACCTATCCAAGAGAACAACTTTTAAAATGTCCCTTTTTACATCTGATACGGCAAGCCCATCTTTCTCAGTTACGGTCTCCAGAGAGGTCCCTGTGAGTATAGATCCTTCTTCGACCTTTATCACCCTTATTCTTTTGCCCTTTACTGGAATCCAAATATCTTCTTCCTTTATCTTTTCCGCCAAAAAGTTGTTTATCTTTTCAGGCTTTACGTCTTCAAATAATAAACAATTATCGCTGTAAACTAGAATCCCATCCACATAAGTCTTGAGAATCTTTAGGTCCCTGAGGTTATCTACCACTATAAAGTCTGCGGGGTCGTTTATCCTAAGTAGCCCTATCTCAAGCCCGTAATGCAGTGCAGGATTTAGTATTGCTGCATAAAGTACATCGAAGATGTCGATTCCTCTGCTCAGCGCCAGTTTTACACTAAAGTCAAGGTATCCTTTTTTGAGATCGTCTGGAGACTTATCATCGGATCCTATCATGCACATCGATGGGTATTCTTTAATCAGAGGATAAAGGTTTTGAAAATCTTTTGATGCGGAGCCGTCCCTTAAGATTATCTTTAGCCCAGCCTCAATCTTTTCTTTTGCCTCGTCGATATTAGTCACCTCGTGGTCAGTTGTAATACCAGACTTTACGTATTTTATGAGAAGATCCCCCGTAAGTTTAGGTGCATGGCCATCGATCGGTTTTTTTAAGGATTTAGCAATCTCCATCTTTCTTATAAGGTCATCCCTTTTTGTGAGAACCCCTTGAACGTCCATGACTTCGGAAAGAAACTTTACATCATCCCTACCTAAAAGCTCTTCGATCTCTGAAACACCTAGTTCTGCTCCAGATCGCTCAAATTCTGTTGCAGGAACACAAGGTGGAGCTCCGAAGTAGAATTTAAATTTGACCTTCTTTCCGTCACTTAACATGAATTCTATCCCTTCTTTACCCATCACGTTTCCGATCTCATGCGGATCACATATAGCGGCAATAACCCCGTGAGAGAGGGCCAACTTTGCATATTGGCTTGGTACAAGAAGGGAGCTTTCTATATGGATATGGGCGTCCACAAGTCCTGGAAGAATGTACACACTTTGAACGTCTTCCTTCTCCTTTATGTCGACTATCCTTCCATTTTCTACCCGGAGAAGTCCCTTATATATCCTTTTGCCTAATATGTCAACAATCGAACCCGAAACTACCACGACTATAGTGATTACCATAAAAACCTGGCCTTGACAAAAAAGAAACAAAAATGCAGACTAAGTTTTGACCTTCTAATTCAGAGCGGAGGTAAAGGATGCCACTTGCGGATCAGAAGATCTTTTGGGAGATGCTTGATAGGGCTTCCCAATTGAAGTACGCTTATCCTGCCATAAACGTCACTTCCATCCAGGCAGTAAATGCGGTCTTAAGGGGCCTTGCTGAGAGCAAATCCGATGGAATAATCCAGGTATCCACAAGTGGAGCGGCCCATATATCCGGTACTTATCTTAACGACATGGCCCTGGGAGCAATTGTGATAGCCGAGTACGTCCACAGGGTGGCCGATAGGTACCCGATCTATGTAGCCCTCCACACGGACCACTGCCCACCCGAGCACGTTGAAAAATTTCTTTATAGACTCATAGAGGAGACAGAATCGAGAAGAAAGAGGGGTCTTCCCAACCTTTTCAACGGACACATGTTTGACGGAAGTAGCCTCCCACTGGATAAGAATCTTGAGATCTCTTTAGAACTTCTAGAAAGGATGCAGAAAAATGAATTGGTACTGGAAATTGAAGTAGGGGTTGTTGGAGGAGAAGAAGATGGAATAAAGGCAAGCATAGACTCAAGGTTATACACGAACCCAGAGGAAACTTTGAAGGTTGCCAAAAAGCTCAATCCTATCTCCAAAGGCAAATACCTTCTTGCTGCAGCATTCGGTAATGTCCACGGGGTCTACAAACCAGGTAATGTGAAGCTCAAACCGGAAATTCTTAAAGCCTGTCAAGAAAGGCTAAAAGAAGAGTTCGGCAAGGAGGCCAAATTCTATTTTGTTTTTCACGGTGGATCAGGTTCGTCTCTAGAAGAGATCCACGAGGCCATAGAATACGGGGTAGTGAAGATGAACATAGACACTGACACGCAGTACGCTTTCACACGGGCGATAGCCGATCATGTCTTTAAAAATTACGATGGGGTTTTAAAAGTCGATGGCGAAGTTGGAAAAAAGAAAGCATACGATCCTCGTACATACATGGCGCTTGCAGAGCTTTCAATGGCAGAAAGGGTAAAGAAAGCCACTGAGGATTTAAAAAGTCAAAATAAAACGCTTTATAAGGGCTAGCTCTCATTATCTAAGAATCACTGAGACTAGGAGGAGAAATAAGACTTCAGTAATTTCGTTTATCGCACCGAGTGTGTCTCCTGTAAGACCCCCAAATCTTCTTTCGAAGATCTTCTGGATAAACCGCGTAAATGCAAGGAGAATGAGAAAGACGGCCCCCAAAAGTAAACTCATTTTTAGATGAAAAACAACAAGGATCGAGATGAAAAAATTTAAAATGATGGATAAAATGAAATCTCGTAATCCTATTTCCCCCACAAGTAAGCTTCCCAGACCTTCCGTTTTCGCCTTCCTCCCACTGTATATGGAGTATACGAGACAGGTTCTGGAAAAAACAGGAAGAAGCACAAAAATCTTCAAATGCTCTTCAAAGGAGAGGATATCCCTTACAAGAAAAAGCTTATAAAGTATAACGAGGATCACAGACAGAGACCCACAAGGACCCTGGGTTCCAGATGACATTACCTTAAGCCTACGTTCAATGTCTAATTTTTTATCTCCACTCGATTTTATGGAAAATCCGTCGAATGTGTCTGAAAGTCCGTCCAAATGGAAGCCTCCTGTCAAAATGATTAAAAGGGAGAGGTATACTAGGGCACACACCTCTTTTGAGAAGATCGTAGATGCGAAGTATAGCCCAGCAGACGATACCCCTCCCAAAAAAAGACCAACTAAAGGAAAAAATCGGCAAGACTCTCTAAGCTCATGCAGGCTTACCTTTTCGGTCCTTAAAACTGGAAGGACTGTCAAAAGCGAAAAGGGAACGAGTATGGCTCTTTTCAGTTTCATTCTAACTTCTTCGAGACTGAAGCCTCATCAAACGTAGCCATTTCCCGGTAGATCTTTAAAGAAGCTTCAATCAAAAGGGATGCAAGAACACCACCTGTTCCCTCACCGAGTCTCATTCCTAGATCGAGGATCGGTTCAATTCCAAGCTCTGAAAGACAAGCCCACTGTCCCTTTTCTTCCGATCTGTGCCCGGCAAAAAGGAAGTCTTTTACTTTTGGCTCAATTTTGTAGGCGATTAGCGCTCCGGCGCATGATATGAGACCATCGAGAACAATAGTTATTCTCTTTTCTGCAGCCCCGAGAATAAATCCCGCAATGGCTCCTATTTCGGTGCCCCCAACTTTTGAGAGCACATCTATCGGGTCATTAGCATATGGCCTATTGATTTCCAGTCCCCTCTCGATGGCATTTATCTTCCTTTTTAGACCTTCATCGTCTATGCCTGTTCCCCTTCCCACAACCTCTCCTACGGGTCTTCCAGTAAGTACAGCTATCACTGCTGAGGATGCTGTCGTATTTCCTATCCCCATGTCCCCTGGAACCAAAAGATCGTAGCCATCTTCTGCACATCGGTGGGCCAGTTCTCTTCCTATTTCAATACAGGTTTCCGCCTGTTCTTTCGTCATGGCAGGTCCTCTTACGAAGTTTTTCGTGCCCCTCATAACCTTTCTTACTATCAAACCTTCATGTTTTTCGAACTCGTAGTCGACTCCCACATCCACAACTATGCAGTCAAACCCAGCAAATCTACTCAAAACGTTGATTGCCGCACCTCCCCTCAAGAAGTTATAAACCATTTGGTAGGTGACTTCTTTCGGGTAGGCAGATACTCCCTCTTCGGTTACACCGTGGTCACCGGCAAAGACAAAGACCGCCTTCTTTTTTATCTCCGGAAAAGGATCGTTTTTTTGGGCAACGATCCGCTTTGCAAAATCCTCAAGTCTTCCCAAAGAACCCTTAGGTTTTGTGAGATTTGAGTGTCTTTCTTCCGCAAAGAGAAAAAGTTCTTCGTTGAGTTTCGGGATTTCAAATCTCATGCCAACCTCCTTATTGAAGTCTTTTTATCTCACAGGGTATGCCAGAAACCATAAAGATAACCCTGTCTGAAATCTTGGCAACATTCTGGTTTAGAACTCCAAGTTGGGTTCTAAACTTTCTTGCGAGGGGATTATCCGGCACAATACCGAGCCCCACTTCATTAGAAACGACTATGAGATTTGTTGGTCTTTCACTGAAAAGCTTAACTATCCTTTCACATTCCCTCTCTACATCGATACCGTAATAAAAAAGATTAGAAACCCAGATCGTTAGACAGTCTATTAAAACTAAATCGAACTCCGTTTTTATGCCCATTATTAGGTCGACGATTTTGAGAGGTTCCTCGAATGTGGTCCAAAGCGGACCTCTTTCCATTTTGTGTCTTTCTATCCTTTCTTTCATCTCATCATCCAATCCTATTGCTGTTGCAAGGTATGCCTTTTTGCCCTGGAACTTTTGACCTTCCATTAGTGCAAAGGAGCTCTTTCCACTTTTTTCCCCGCCAATCACAAACAAGATCTTTTTCATTCTTCCATCTCCCAAAAGACTGGAAAAACGTAAGGCTTCGAAGAGACGGGGCTTTCCTCCACAATCACCGATGTCTTATAAACGTCTTCAAGGTTTTTGGGTGTAAGCACAAAAGAGGGAGGGCCGTCTCTAACGATCCTTCCATCCGAGAAAAGGATCAACCTCTCGCAGAATTCGCTCGCTAAATTTAGATCGTGAAAAACAACTATCTCTGTGATCTTCTTTTTTTCATTTAGCTTTTTGAGGAGTGTCAGTACCCTTATTTGATGTGCAATGTCTAGATGGGCGGTTGGCTCATCCAGTAAAAGGACTTTTGGATCTTGAGTTAAAGCTCTTGCGATATTTGCAAGTTGCCTTTCGCCTCCGCTTATCTTTGAGATGGGTTCGTCTTTCAAATTAGAAAGGCCCAAAAGTTCCAAAGATTCATTGGCAATTTTTAAGTCAACTTCCTCTTCAAAAAACTTAAAACCTTTCCGGTATGGAATCCTCCCCAAAAGGACAAAATCGAAAACAGACATACTAAAATCTTGCGGTAGGCCCTGAGAGACCATGGCTATCTTTTTTGCGAGCTCTTTTTGAGGAATAGTCAGTATGTCTTTCCCCTCAAAATAAACGCTACCTTTTTTCGGCGTAATGATTTTCGTCAAGAGCCGAAAAAATGTTGTCTTTCCAGACCCGTTAGGTCCTATTACTCCGACAATTTCTCCTTCCTTTACCTCCAAACTCACTCCTTTAAGGACGAGTTTTTCATTGTACCCACAGTAGATTCCATCTACCTTAAGTAGAACTTCCATCATTTCTTCCTCACGATAAGATAGAGGAAAAGACTCCCCCCGACGATTCCAGTTATGACACCAACTGGAAGCTCACTCGGTTTTATAATCGTCCTTGAGAGAACGTCGCAGAGATTAAGGAAGGCTCCTCCAAAGAAAAACGATGAAAAGAATAAGAGCCTATAATCTGGTCCGAAAAGCTTCCTCATAATATGGGGTACGACCAAACCGACAAACCCTATTATACCGGTTATAGATACGGTCATTCCCGTAAGTACCGACGATATTAAAAGAATCGTCCTTTTCGTTCTCAAAACATTAACCCCAAGACGGGAAGCCTCTTCTTCTCCAAGTTGAAGGGCATTTAGATCAACGGAGAAAAGGTAGGACAAAAAAAGGAACGAAAGCGCAACAATCGGGAGCAGAAAGACCAACTCTTTCCTTTCCTCTTGAAGCGTTCCCATCATCCAGAAGATTATGCGGTGGATCTCTTCAGACTTGGCAAGAGCAAAAAAAAGCATAATAAGCGAGGCAGAGATAAAGCTTATCATAACCCCAGAAAGCAAAACCTCTTCCTTATTGAAGAACCTCTTGGAGGCAATGATGTAGATCACAAAAAGGACGAAAAGCGAACCTAAAAATCCGAAAAAAGGAAGGCTCGTAATCCCAATCATTTCTTCCAAACCGAGCATTATTCCCAGTGCAACAAAGAATGCAGCCCCTCCCGAGATCCCAAGGGTATATGGCTCCATGAGAGGGTTTTTGAATATGCCTTGGAGGAGGAGTCCAGAAAGGGAAAGGCTGCCTCCTGCGCCAAACCCTAAGACGACTCTTGGTAGCCGTATGTCAAAAAAGATAGTCTCTTCGCTATTTCCAGAGGGAAGGATTATCATTCCCGCAGGTCCTATAATGAGGGAGACAAACGAAGAGCCAATAAGGACAAGAACTGAAGCAATAATCGATATTAGCCATTTTTTCTTCTTATCTTTCAATACTCTATTCCCCTTCGAGCCAAAACCCCTTTAGAATAGTAGTGCTTTACCTCTTTCATCTCTGTAACCAAGTCTGAAGCACACACAATATCTTCTGGTGCGTACCTTCCTGTAAGCACAAGTTCGACACCTTCCGGCTTCCTTTTTATAAGATCGAGTATCTCCTCCTTTGAAATAAGGCCGAAGTGGATAGCTGTTATGACCTCATCTAAGATCACAATCCCGTACCTACCGGAAAATAGAGCTTTTTTTGCTTTTTCGAGCCCTTTCTTTGCAAGCTCTATGTCTTTTTCGTCGGGAGCTCCCTTTACGTGCACAAAACCCTTTTTTCCATATTTTTCTATCTCGATGTAGGGTTTTAAAAGCCTTATTGCTTTACTTTCTCCATAGCTTAAAGCCTTCATAAACTGCCCTATATACGTTCTTATCCCGTGACCGCAAGCCCTAAGTGCCAATCCTAAAGCTGCTGTCGTTTTTCCCTTTCCATTGCCTGTATAAAGCTGGACGTATCCTTTTTTTATCTTTTTAGTCTCCCTCATGGCCTTCCCCTTTCAAGGAAGATCTCCCTTAATTCTTTTACCCCTTCCACATAAGTCTCCAGAGTCGGACTGCAGAACCTTTGGGAGTCCAAGACGAATATCTTTTTTTCCCTTGATGCTCTAAGCTGTCTCATCTTTAGGAATCTCTCCATTTCCTTTTGACCCCTCATCCCCATACCCACAATAAGGATGTAATCCGGGTCTTTAAGGATCAGTTCCTCTAGCGAAAAAAAACCTGTTGGGCTATTTTTTGCTATGTTTTCTCCTCCCGCGTCAGAGATAAAGCTATCAAGAATAGAATCTTTATTGGCGGTAAAAAGAGGATTCGATCCGAGCTGAACAAAGACTTTAGGCCTTATATGTCCTTCTGGAATGGTGTTTTTAAGCTTTTTGTATTCATTTTCGAATTTAGTCACGATCTTCCATCCAGCCTCTTCCTTCCCCACAATCCGGGAAAGATCAGTAAATCTTCGACGTATCTCCTCGAAGTCTCTGGGATGAGGAAATTGCCAGACATTTATCCCAAATCTTTTCATTTTCTCTACGGCCTTTTTGTCGGTAAGTGGGGAGACGAAAACGAAATCTGGCCTAAGTCTTATTATTCTTTCCAAGTTCACGTTCACAACTGTGCCGACCTTTTCTTTATACTTGGCCTCCTTTGGCCTTTGGCAGTAAATCGTGTTCGCAATCACATTTTCCCCCATACCCAGAAGGAAGAGCTCTTCGGTAACTGGCGGCGAAAGGGAAACGATCCTCGGTTCTATCTTTGCGTTGGCAAAGCTAAAGGTAATCGAAAGAAGAAAAAAAATTGGTACTATTCTTTTTAAATCAACTAAGCACCGCATCGAATCTCAAAACGTAAGATCCTCTCCTTAAAACTACATCGTTCTTTTTGATCCTAATTGGTCGCCTAAAGATCGGTCCGTCATAGACGAATGTGTGAAATTCACCACCTTCACCACAGGGATCAACCGATTTTTCCTCGATCTCCCTAAGAAAACTCTCATCTATCTCCCTCCCCAAGTAAGGGACAAGCTCCTCTATTTTAGTTGCGCAGAGAATCGCTCTGAACCCTTCCGCGATAAAGGTTTCTATCACCTTCTTTCTCTCCATTTTCCAAAGTGGAAGAAAAGGTACGATATCTACCTCTTTGCACACCCTTTCTACCCATTCTTTGTGTTCTTCAAGATCAATATCTCCGAATACGCCAGCTTCGATCCCTTGATTTTTAAGTTTCTTTAGAGCCCATTTGTACTTCTTTTCGTACTCTTCCCAAGAAGTGCTAACCTGCAAAAGTTCGATTCCAATAGCGGATGCCTGCATCCTAATGTAATCCTTTGGAAGACCATGGGATCTTGTAAACTCTTCGTCCTCTCCGATCATGTTGAGGAGGTAGAGACATTCGATCCCCGACTTTTTTGCAAGGTAAAGGGCCAGCGAACTATCTTTTCCCCCACTCCAAGAAGAGAAGGCTCTCATATTATTCTTTCGCTATACCCGCATATGCGACAGTGGCTCGATCTTTTTCCTCCACCACAGTTGGGACACGAAATCTCATCCTCATTAGGCGGAGGAATAATTCCACATACCTCTTTGTAGATCTCGAAGTAGTAAAGGTGATCTTTACCGTAAAACTTCATTCCGTAAAGCTTCTCTTTCTCATAAAACTCTTCATCCGAAATTTTGCTTGAAAGAAAGTCCCTCACGTAGCTCATACCAGAACCTACTTCAAGCGGCCTTTTAGACTGGTAGACTAAATCTTTTGGGAGAAACTCCTCGTAGGCCTTTCGGAGGATCCATTTTCCCCAACCATCCCTGATTCTTAGCGATCTCGGTATCTTTCCAGCAAAAGACTTTATCTCTTGAGATAAGTATGGCTTTTTTACTTCAATTCCGAAATGTTGACCTATCGGGTCCGAATTGAAACGGATTCCTTTTAGCATTTTGAGAATGTAAGAATTGAGATCATCGATTTTTGCCATATAACTATAGCCAGCGAAAATCTCATCAGCCCCATCTCCTGTCATAACTGACATCATTCCTTCCTCTTTTAGTTTCTTCATCCCAAAGTAAAGAACGAGATCATTTGGAATCGCAGGATCAAAACTTTTGAGTATTCTTATTACTTCTGGTATGGCAGAGATAGCCTCTTCGACCGTAACAAATACGACTAAGGGATCGATGTGGAGGAACTCTTTAAGCTTCATAAGATACTCTATGTCCTCCCCTTTTCCCTCGAGAGAGACTGAGACTGAATGGCACTCTACATTTAGCCTTTTTAGCACCAAAGCAAGGATTGAAGTGTCTAGACCTCCCGAGAGTAAAAGGGCATCGGCCAAATTTTTTGCAACAGACTCTTCGATGAGCGCTCTTATTCTTTTTTTCATAGCGAAGACAAAGCTTGGATGAGTTTTCGATTCTCGCTTCTAGTCTTTACGCAAACCCTTATAAATCGATCTCCCAGACCTTCGAAATTCGAACAATCCCTAACTAGAATACCCTTTTTTAGGAGTTCTTCCTTAACCAAAGTCGACGACTGCCCATCTTTTAGCCTAATAAGAAGAAAATTGGTCAAAGAAGGGTAAACCTCAAACCCAAGTTCTTTTAGCTTTCTTGCAAGGTAAAGCCTTTCACTTTTTAATACCTTAAGCGTTTTTTCTTGGAACTCTCTCTCTAAAAGGAAGGCCTTAAGTGCAATCATTGCGAACGCATTGACCGTCCAAGGAGGTTGGAATCTTTTAAGTCTTTCGATTGTATCACTCTTCGAAAGGACGTATCCGATTCTTAGGCCTGCCAGTGGGAAAAATTTTGTGAAGGTGCGAAGGATTATGAGTCTTTCTCTACCATTAAGAAAGGATAGGAACGAATATTTCTCTTTTTCATCCACAAAATCGATGAAAGCCTCATCCACAACGTAATATCCGGCCTTAAAATCGAAAATCATCTCGTTTCTCTCTATCACAAAGTTTCCGGTTGGGTTATTCGGATGGCAAAGGAAAAGCATGTCTACTTCTTCATGGGAGGTCGTTTCTAACTCGAATCTCGAGTTGAGGTAGAGCTTGCTAACCGAAGCCCCTTCTAAGAGACTCGCCTTTTTGTACTCCGAAAAAGTAGGCTCGAAGATAAGAACTTTTTTGGGTTTAAAAACCCGTGTGATGAGGTATATGATCTCTGTAGAACCGTTTCCGAATAAAACCATATCAGCCGGTAAATTTAGCTCACGACAGACCGCTTCTTTGAGCTCCTCACAGAAAGGATCGGGATAGTATCGCATACGCTCTATGCTCTTTTTGAGAAGCCTTTCAACCCTCTTAGGGATTGGAAGGGGATTTACATTGGATGAAAAATCTATAACGTTTTCGTAGCCTTTTATATATCCTCCATGATCAAATTCCACGGAGAAGAACCCCACTTATTAATGTTAAGATTGAGGAGAGAAGCATTATATGCAAAGCCTCTCTTATCAATTCGGGCTTTGTCTTACGCCTTTCTTCTCCAATGTAAGGTTTAATTGAAAGCTTACCTCCGTAATACTGGGGACCAGAGATCCTCATTCCCAAAGCTCCAGCCATTGCCGCTTCAGGATAACCGCTATTGGGGGAAGGATGGTAAGAGCCCTGTTTAATAAAAGTTTTGACTGACAAATGAAAAGCTTTAAAGGACCTATAGTAGATAAGCGAAGAGATGGAAATAAATATCGCCGAAAGCCTTGCAGGGATATACCCGAAGATATCATCCAGTTTTGCTGAAAAAAAACCGAAATGCTCGTATCTTTCGTCTTTATATCCAACCATTGAGTCGAGCGTATTTATAGCCTTGTAGACCATTGCAAGGACTGGACCACCCAAAATCAAATAAAAAAGCGGCGCAACTACTCCATCATTCGTATTCTCAGCGATACTTTCAACTGCCGACTTTACGATATCTTTCTCGTCCATATGTTCCACATCCCTTCCAACTATCATAGAGAGGGCCTTTTTTGCACCAACTAGATCGTTGGCTTTGAGTCTTCTGTATATTTCAATTCCATGGTCGTAAAGGTCCCTTGTGGATAAAACAAAATAAGAAATGATTATATCCAAGACGGTTCCAACATATTTATCCAACCTTTGGGCCAAGTAAAGAACAGTAGCTGTAGACGTCCCAAAAAGTAGGATGACAAAAATGGCCATAAGTCCGCCCTTTATGTAAAGATGCGTCTTCTTTCCTTGTACGTTCATCCTTTTGTCCAAAAAGGATATGACCTTCCCCATGGCCTTTACCGGATGGGGGATCCATCTCGGATCCCCAAAAACGATGTCAAAAATGTAAGCAACTAAAAGGTTAACCTTATTCCTCCTTTAAAAACGCGGCCTTCAGTCCCGTATCCCCATACCTCGTAGTAGTGTTTATCGAAGATGTTGTCGATTCTACCAAAGAGGGAGAAGTTCTTGTGCATCCTATAATCGAGTGAACCTCCAAAAATGGTGTATCCACCCATCTTCCTACCTCTACCTCTGTTATTGTACCTTTCACCCACGTACTGGCACTCTAACCCGAAAGTAGCTTTCTCAAGATAGCGGTAATTTACATTCGCATCAAATTTGTGCTTTGGCCTTCTTGGTAAGGGTTCATCCGTATCTTTGTCGCGGGCGTTACAGAAAGTATATCCGAAAGTAAAGCCTAAAGACTGCGTAGGTTTTGCAACTAAAGTAAATTCGAATCCGCTTGTTTCTGCTTTTCCTATGTTTTTGTACCCGTAGTACATCCATGTTACCGGATTGTAATCGAATATGATCATGTCTTTCACGTAATTCTCAAAGTATGTTGCCGTTAGTAAAACGGTATCTTTGAAGAAATGTTGTTCTAACCCGACCTCGTACGATCTGCTTCTTTCCGGCTTAAGTTCCCTGTTTCCTATTGGACCGTAAATCGGGTCAGCGGGTGCAAAAAGTTGATAAACGGTAGGTGCTTTAAATCCCGTAGAGTACGAAGCCTTAAGCCTCGTTCTCGTTTTTGCAAGCATAAGACTCGGTGCTATTCTAAATGTTGTCTCCGTTCCGAATCTTGAGTGGTCATCTAACCTGATTCCTGCTATTCCCTGGATACCGCCTCCAAGCTCGAATTTGTCCTGCAAGTACACAGAAATCGTATGCGTGCCCTTCTTGGGCATCCCTTCTTTTCCCCAAGAATGTACAGAATTGAACTTAGCACGTTCCCTTTCGTATTCCAGGCCAAAAACGATTTCGTTATCTAGACTGATCTGGACATTATTTTGCCAATCTATTTTTTCTAAGGCTCCGTCATAGGTATACCTGGACCAAGATCTTCTTTTGGGGTCGGGATCGTTTTCGTACCTCCTATAAACATCGTTGATTCCATAGAATAATCTTTGAATCCATCTACCGCCCGGTAGCTTAAAATCCAAGCCTCCTTTTAGTAGTAAATTTTTGACCGTAGAGTCGTAATTTGGGTCATCCCCTTGTGGCCCTGGTCTGATGTCCAGTTCTTTGTGGGAATTTACATGGTTTAGAAGAAACTCAATATTAAGGTTTTCTTTGGGTCGTATCTGAACTTTCGAAAACAGCGTTGAGTTTTTGTAACCGTCCCGCTCTCTATTACCGAGTCTTTTGTCAGCCGAAGATATGCCTTTTGAGTCCTCGCGGACAACGGAAAAGAAATAGCTGAGGATGTCTTTTCCTCCGGAAAAAGAGGCGGATTCTCTAAATGTTGAATGGCTTTCTACAGTCGACGTGAGTGAAAAAGCAGGTTTGCCTTTCCCAGTCCTCGTTACGATGTTCACAACGCCCGCTATAGCATCAGATCCGTATGAGAGACTCTGAGCCCCCTTTAAAACCTCTATCCTTTCCACATTTTCAAGAAAAAAATGGCCAAAGTCGAACGTTCTGCTTGCTGATGTTGGGTCATTCACCTCCATCCCATCGATGAGTACTAAAGTATGTTCGCTATTCATGCCTCTCAAAAAAAGTGTCGTTAAGGCTCCTCGTCCACCCGATCGAGTCAAACTGAGCCCGGGAATAGTGCTTAGCGCGTCTTTTGCGTAACCGAAATGTCTAGATTCAATCTCTTCCCTCGTTAGGATGCTTACCGAACCATAAGGTTCTGTTGTCAAAACTTTCACCCTTTCAGCACTCACGACAATAGGCTCAAGCTCTTCAATCTCCTGGGAGGCAGCAAAGTTTGAAGAAACCATAAGGAAAAAAACGATGAAAATGAGATAGACCATTGTGACACCTCCTTATCCTCGTAAGGATGAGTGTCAATTTGCGGTTTTGCCCAAGGTTTCCTGGCTTAGGGACTTAGCCTTTACGCCTTCCCATATGGGTGTTACCCCATACAGTGGCCTTTGTGTAAAGGCCGTACACCCATCACAGTTGCGGGACAGCGGGGGACTTTCACCCCTCTTCCCTTGAAAGCAAAACCGAATTGACGTCTCTTTACTTATCAGTTTTTTTCCGGACGGTCAAGGAAAATAGTATTCTTTTCCACTCTCTTATCGCCTCGAGATTCTTTGTGAGCCCCCATCTTCCTCCTTCGAATACTCCGTAGTCGGCTCCGCCCATAGCCGACGCAAGTCTTACAGAATTTCCGTAAAAGAGCCAGTTCTCAACCCAGAGTCTCTCTAGAAATTCGTTAAAAATACCGTCTTTTGTTTTTGCCTTTTTCTTTTTCCAAGAAGATAGGAGAAGATCTGTAGACTTTTTCGTGATCTCATTAGTTGTGTAAATAGCCTCGTCCAACCTCGAAAAGTGCCTCTCAATAAAAGGGGTTGCGTGGCATACCGAGCATATGGATTTCATTCTGTTTCTTCTTTTAATCTGTTCTTCTCTGCTTATAAGATAACCTGTAACCGGCTCACCTGTAAGTTCACAAAGGAGCGGAAGGCCTGCCCTGTTTCTTACCTTGTAAGTTTCTGGAGATTTGGGGTAAGCCGTTGCGTAAGGAATCCCAAAAAGACGATGGCTTAATCTGTCGGATACCATGTGGGTCCTTTTTGCCACAATCTCACCCATCTTTTTTACCTCACTCATATGGCAAGTGGCACAGGTTGGCACAGTATAGTCTTTCCCGGCTACCCACTCTTTTGAATCAAAATTCCAATCGCTTTTTTTGGAAGAATATAAAATCCCGTGTTTACTCACGGTGTATATTTTGTAAGCGGGTACGTCCGGACCTTTGTGGCACCTGGAGCAGGCTTCAGGTTTTCTCGCCACCCCCAAAGAAAAACTATGTCTTGCATGGCAGGCAGCGCATGATCCCTTTGAGCCGTCAGGATTTAACCGGCCCACACCGGTATTAGGCCAACCCTCTATTTGGACAAATTCCATAATGCCAAAAAGGGTTTCTCTTTCTTTCTGCCCTTTTACCTCAAGTTTGGTTCCATGACAGGAAAGGCACGAATCTTCCTCTGTGAGGGGTCGTCCTTCGTAATGATTCACACTCTTTTTAAAGGCAGAGAAAAGATTGTTGAACATAAGATTCTTGTATGCGTAAGACATGATGTTATTTTCGTATTCGTCGACTTCTTGAGTGTGGCATTTTCTACAGTCTTTCGGGGTTGGGATCATGTGGATCCTAAAACCGTTGTGGGAGAATGTATCTGGCCTTTCGTTTCCAGAATGGCAGTCGATACATCCCACAGAGCCTACTTTGTAATGTTTGGAGGACTTCCAGTCATTAACTATTCCTGGAGTTACAAGTTCATGGCATTCTACGCATATTCCGCTTGGATTCTTCGTTGTGTTTTTCGCGTGTAAGAGATCAGCCGTAAAGAGAAGAATTGAAAGAATAAAAAGAAGAATCCCCATGCTTCCCTCCCCTTTTAATCTTTTTTCCTGTGAGTCGAATCAGAGGACAGTCTGATAAGGCCTTAACTGATGCCGAATATGGGAAAGACATTCTTTTTTATGAAACTTACGACCTCTTCTGCCTTTTTCATGCTGAGGGCCTTAATCTTTGGATTATCTTCGAACTCTTCATTGAGGAAGTAAAAAAGATCGACCTCCGGCCCGTACATCATCCCTCCCACCAATCCCGCATATTGATCAAGGATTTTCCTTTTTGTAAAGACAGAGTAAGCTATTGTCCAAAGTGCAGGGGATTTACTTACGCTATAACCTCCTGCGCCCAAAGCGACAATTCTATCCGAGAGCTCCCGAACTATCTCAATCGTCTTTTTGAAACCCCGTGCAGTGACATTGAGGTGGGACATGGGATCGTCTTTGTGCAAATCCGTTCCTATGAGGACGACAAGGAAATCAGGCGAAAAACTCTTAATTAGGGGACGGACAACGGATTCGAAAGCGTATAGATAAACTTCGTCGCCAGAGCCGGCTATAAGGGGAATATTTACGTTATATCCGTAGCCTTCACCCTCACCTAGTTCATTTTCAGAACCCGTACCGGGAAATAAAGTCGCTCCTGATTCGTGGATCGAAATGGTAAGTACATCTCTATCCGCATAAAAGGCGTCTTGGATTCCATTTCCGTGATGGGCATCGATGTCAAGGATTACGAATCTCTTTTTCATCCCCAAAAAATACTTTCCAACCACTGCAACATCGTTCAAATAGCAAAAGCCCATGGCATACCCTCTTTCGGCATGATGGTATCCGCCCAGAGGGTTAAAAGCAAAATCTATCCCATCTTCGATGACCTTTCGGAATGCCGTAAATGTACAGGCCACACAAGAAAGTGCGAATTCAAACATGCCACTAAATACCGGATTATCTTCCGTTCCAATGCCTCTTTTATAAGCCTCAAAATCGAATTCATGCTCCGCCCTTTTCAAAGTCTCCACATATTCCTTTTCGTGAAAAAGAAGGAGTAAGCTTTCATCAATCTTTTCAGGTTCCACTATGGTGTCGAATCGGTCATCCACTAAGCTATACCTTCTTAGAAGCTCAAGAAAGACTTTTGCCCTGTGGGGCTTGTAAGGATGGGTTTCATCGTACGTTACATTGGACAGCTTCTCAGAGTACGTAATTAAGTTGGATCCTTTTTTTTCCACCTCCATATTTAATTCAACAAACTCTATGGAAGTCAAGTTATAAAAGGATAGAAGACCTAAACGTCTTTCCCTTGGTTACCAACCGATTGGAGTTTTTAAGAGGTTAGATAAGGAATAGTAGGATTTGGTACCCCTCCGCCTATATCTCCCTTTTCTTTCTCTCCTCTTCCCTTAACTCCCTTCGCAGCATCTTTCCAACTTTGGACTTAGGTAGCATGTCCCGAAATTCTATGTATTGGGGTACCTTATAAGGGGCGAGGCGTTCCCTGCACCATCTTATAAGTTCGTAAGCGCTAATTCCTCTTGAGTCCTCTTTGAGAACCACAAAGGCCTTTATTCTCTCTCCAACCTTTTCGTCAGGTATTCCAACCACACAAGCTGCAGTAACAGAAGGATGGTCCTGAAGAGTGGCCTCTATTTCTGATGCCGAAACCCTGTATCCTTTGTGTTTTATCGTGTCAGCAGATCGATCAAGGTAGTAGAGCCAACCGGAAGAATCGATCCTCACTATGTCTCTCGTCCTGTACCAGAGTCTGCCATCTAATTCAATGAAGCATTCTTTGGTTTCTTCTTCCTTTTTCCAGTAACCGGTAACCATATTATCCGAAGAAACAAGAAGTTCACCCGCCTCCC
>JANXAF010000013.1 GCA_025062045.1 Thermodesulfobacteriota bacterium | reverse complement strand
CTAAGATTCGCGATCCGTGAGGGTGGAAAGACCGTAGGTGCAGGGGTTGTGACGGAGATATTGGAGTAAAAGATGAGGCAGCTTGTCATCCTCGCATGTACAGAATGTAAAAACCGAAATTACACTACAACCAAAAACAAACAGAAGACTCCGGATAGGCTGGAGTTTAGAAAGTACTGCAAGTTTTGTAGGAAACATACTTTGCATAGAGAGACCAAGTAAAGGCCAGTAGCTCCAACGGATAGAGCACCGGACTCCAAATCCGGGTGATGGGGGTTCGAATCCCTCCTGGCCTGATTAAGTTCTAAAAGAAATGGTTTACATAAAGAAAAAGGTAAAAGATTTAATCGAGTACCTAAAGGAAGTTTATTTGGAATCAAAAAGGATAACCTGGCCACCTAAAAAAGACACGGTCAAAGGTACGTACGTGGTGTTAATAACGGTCATAATAGCCGCCATATTTCTGGGAATAATAGATGTAGGTCTGGCAAAGATCATCCAGGCCCTTTTGCGCGGGTAATTATGGAAAAGAACGTCGGTAACAGCATGGAAAAAAAGTGGTATGTTGTGCACACCTACTCGGGCTACGAGCAAAAAGTAAAAGAAGCATTGGAGGAGAGCATTAAACTTAACAAAATGGAAGAGTATTTCGGGGAGATAATTGTGCCATCCGAAATTGTTATGGAGAGAGTTAAGGGGAAGATAAAAAAATCCCAAAGGGTTGTCTATCCGGGATATGTGCTCGTAAAAATGGTCATGAATAACGATACATGGTACCTTGTACGAAATACTCCTAAGGTTACAGGCTTTGTTGGACATGACAGGATGAATCCAACCCCTCTTCCCGAAAAGGAAGTGGAGGAAATTCTCCAGATAATCCAAGAAGGGAAAGGAAAGATAAAGCCGAAGATCAAGTTTGAAAAAGGCGATGCAGTGCGAGTCATAGAGGGGCCTTTTACCAACTTTACGGGTACCGTGGAAGAGATAAAGGCCGAAAAAGGCAAAGCAAAAGTTTTACTTAACATTTTTGGAAGAACAACCCCCGTGGAGTTTGATCTCATCCAGATAGAGAAAATATAGGAAGGAGATAAAAATGGCAAAAAAGGTGGTTGCCGTTGTGAAACTACAGCTGCAAGCAGGTCAGGCTACCCCATCTCCACCTGTCGGTCCGGCACTCGGACAGCACGGTGTAAATATTATGGAGTTCTGCAAAGCATTTAATGAGAGAACAAAAGGACAGGAAGGTACAATAATACCGGTTGTGGTAACCATCTACTCAGACAGAAGCTTTACCTTCGTGACTAAGACACCACCTACGACTTTTTTGCTGAAAAAAGCTGCCAAGCTCGCAAAAGGTTCTTCGAATCCGAAAAAGGAAATTGTGGGTACTATAACTAGGTCCCAGATAAGGGAGATAGCCCAGATAAAGATGGCAGATCTCAATGCGAAGGATCTAGAAGGTGCAATAAAAATAATCGAAGGCTCGGCTAAAAGTATGGGCCTTGAGATAGTGGAGGGTTAAACGTGGCGAAGAGAGGGAAAAAGTACCTAGAGGCAAAAAAGAAGATAGATAGGGAGAAGAGATACACTCTTGAGGAGGCACTGGATCTTCTTCCACAGATATCTTATGCGAAGTTCGATGAAACGGTGGAGATTGCTTTAAGGCTCGGGGTCGATCCTAGACACGCAGACCAGATGGTAAGGGGTAGTGTTACGCTTCCCCACGGACTTGGAAAATCGGTAAAAGTTTTAGTTTTTGCAAAAGGACAAAAGGAAAAGGAGGCTCTGGAAGCAGGTGCCGATTACGTGGGAGCCGAAGACCTTGTTGAGAAGATTCAAAAGGGATGGTTAGATTTTGATAAGGCTGTAGCAACACCAGACATGATGGGACTCGTAAGTAAACTCGGAAAAATACTTGGACCCCGTGGACTTATGCCAAACCCAAAGATGGGAACTGTCACTTTCGATATTGCAAAGACGGTAAAAGAACTTAAAGTTGGAAGAGTGGAATTTAGGGTTGACAAGGCTGGAAACCTTCATGCTCCTGTCGGAAAGTTGAGCTTTGGTAAGGAGAAGCTTATGGAAAACATTGATGCATTTCTTGAAACAGTCTTGAGGTTGAAACCACCAACAAGTAAAGGTACGTACATAAGGGGCATCGCCATCTCCACCACCATGAGCCCAGGCATAAAGATAGATCCCAACTATGTGAGAAAGCTCGCAAAATAGAGGGAATACTCAAGGATAATAAAGTTATGCGGTAAGGTGAGAAAAAGGTATCCGAGTGGAAGTTTGTCCCTTACTTGAGGGGGAAAGGAGGAAAGTTTTGGAGAGGGCCAAAAAGGAAAAGGTGGTGTTAGAGCTTAAAGAAAAACTAAATGCCGTAAATTCGCTCTTCCTCACCGAGTACAGCGGACTTAATGTGGCACAAATGTCGAGGATCAGGAAAGAGCTCAGAGGAATCCAGGCTGAATTGAACGTGGTGAAAAATAATTTACTGAGGATAGCGATCCGTGGAACGCCCGCTGAGGAGCTTGAAAAATTCTTGCGGGGACCAAATGCGATCATTTCCGTTTATAAAGATCCTGTTAGTGTAGCGAAAGCTATAACGAATTTCTCTAAGGAGATGCCCCAGCTTAGAGTAAAGGCGGGGATTCTGGGAAAGAAAATAATCTCCGGCGAGGAGTTCCAAAAATTAGCGACAGTTCCAAATAGAGAGGTACTCCTCGCTCAAATGATGAGTCTACTTTCAGGGATGCCCGTTAGGCTTTTATTTGCCCTTAAATGGAACCTCTGTAAACTTGTCTGGACTTTAAATGCAATAAAAGAAAAAAAAGAAACGACTAAGGAGGAACAATCATGAGCGTGACAAAGGAGGAAGTTATAAAGTTCATCGAAAATATGACAGTTTTAGAACTATCGGATTTTATAAAGACTCTTGAGGAAAGATTCGGCGTTCAGGCACAGGCTATGCCACTTGCGGCACAAGTTCCAGTAGGTGCTGCCCAGCCGGCTCAGAAAGAGGAAAAACCTGAAGAGAAGACGGAATTTAACGTCATTCTTACCGGTTACGATCAGGACAAGAAGATCCAGGTGATTAAAGTTGTCAGAGCCATCACAAACCTTGGCCTTAAAGAGGCAAAGGATCTTGTTGAGGGTGTTCCAAAACCGGTCAAAGAGGGTGTCTCAAAGGAGGAAGCGGAAAAGATAAAGAAACAGCTCGAAGAGGTAAGCGGTAAAGTGAAAATAGAGTAGAATGAGGGAGGTACACTATACATTTACTCCCCAACTTACAATCGCGGGGTGAAAAAAACCATGAGAGAGATCTTCCACAATAAGATCTTCAGGAGGAAATTTGGCAGGAAGAAGGAGGTTCTCGAAGTACCAAATCTCATCGAGATCCAGCTCAATTCCTTCAATAATTTCCTCCAGAAAGATGTCCCACCTGAAAAAAGAAAGAAGATCGGTCTGCAAGCCGTCTTCGAGAGTGTCTTCCCTATAAAGGATGCCCACGGAATTACGTCTTTGGAATTTGTCAAATATGAGATAGGGGAACCGAAAAACACTGAAGAAGAGTGCATGATCAGGGGCCTCACCTACTCGGCGCCAATGAAGGTGACGATAAGGCTTGTGGCGTGGAGCACAAATCCGGAGACTAAAACGAAAGAAATACGGGCTATAAAGGAGCAGGATGTCTTCTTCGGTGAGATCCCATTAATGACGGAAAGAGGTTCCTTCATAATAAATGGAGTTGAAAGAGTTGTAGTTAATCAGTTGCACAGGTCTCCAGGAGTCTATTTTGACTGCGAACAGACAAAGTCTCCCCTGGTGGGACTGCCCTCTTACACAGCCCGAATCATACCATATAGGGGCTCATGGCTCGACTTCGAGTTCGACAACAGGGAGCTTTTGTACGTAAGAATAGACAAAAGGAAGAAGATCCCTGTTACTCTGTTTCTTAAAGCTCTCGGATACACACCGCAAGAGATCCTTGACTATTTCTATGAGAAAGAAACCATCGTGCTTAAAGATGGGAATAAATTCTTAAAGATAACCCCATATCATCTCCTTCTCGGTCAGAAAGCACCCGCCGACATAGTGGATGAAAAGACTGAGGAAGTCTTGGTTAAGAAGCACAAAAAGATTACACAGGCCGTAATAAGGAGAATGGAAGCTCTAAATATAACGGCCATTCCTGTCGACGAGGAGGATATTCTTGGGAAGGTTACGGCAAGAGAGATTAAGGATCCTGAAACAGGAAAAGTTCTTTTGCCACTAAACAAGGAGATCACGAAAGAGGATTTAGAGTTATTAAGGTCGAGGAAGGTCGAGAGTTTCGAAGTACTTTTTATAGACAATTTAAACGTCAGCCCTTCCCTCAGGAACACGCTTCTTGAAGACAAGGCCCAAACAAAGGAGGAGGCGCTTCTTGAAATTTACAGGAAGTTGAGGCCCGGTGACCCCCCAACCATAGAATTTGCGGAGGCCCTCATCCAAAACATGTTTTTCAGCCCAGAAAGATACGACTTGTCACCGGTGGGAAGACTGAAAATGAATCAGAGACTCGGTCTTAATATCCCGCTTGAGCAGACAGCCCTCACAAAAGAAGACATCCTTGAGACGATAAAACACTTACTCAGATTAAAAGACACGAGGGGTCCAGGAGACGATATAGACCATCTCGGAAATAGAAGGGTAAGAACAGTTGGGGAGCTGTTAGAAAACCAGTTCAGAATGGGGCTTTTGAGGATGGAAAGGGCTATTAAGGAAAGACTCGCCTTCCCAGAGATGGAAACACTCATGCCCCATGATCTTGTGAACCCCAAACCTGTCATTACCGCTATCAAAGACTTCTTCGCCACGAGTCAGTTGTCCCAGTTTATGGATCAGACGAACCCTTTAAGCGAAATTACGCATAAAAGAAGGCTAAGCGCTTTAGGGCCAGGTGGTCTCACGAGGGAGAGGGCTGGATTCGAGGTCAGAGACGTACATCCTACCCATTACGGAAGGATATGTCCCATTGAGACACCAGAAGGACCCAATATAGGTCTTATATCCTCGCTTGCGACATACGCCAGGGTAAACGAGTTTGGTTTTATAGAGACGCCCTATAGAAAGGTAGTAAACGGAAAAGTCACCGACGAAATAGTTTATCTGACTGCCGATGAGGAAGAAAAGTACTACATAGCCCAGTCTACCACCCCTATGGACGAGGAGGGAAACTTCCTCGTGGATCTTGTGGAGGCTCAAAAGGCAGGTAACTTCTATTACGTCACACCTGACCAGGTCGATTTCGTTGATGTTTCACCGAAGCAGCTTGTGAGCGTTTCTGCCTCACTCATCCCGTTCTTGGAGCACGATGACGCAAACAGGGCACTTATGGGTTCGAATATGCAAAGACAGGCTGTGCCCCTTATCGTTCCTGAGGCTCCCCTTATTGGAACCGGAATGGAAAAGATAGTGGGGAGAGACTCAAAAGTAACTGTGATCGCGAAGCATGACGGAATCGTAAAGAGCGTTGATGCCAATAGGATCATAGTCCAGTATGAAGAGAACCAAAACGGGGAACCTGTCGTGAAAGTCGACGTTTACAATCTTTTGAAGTTCAAGAGATCGAATCAGGACACTTGCATAAACCAGAGAGTGATAGTTAACGAAGGAGATTACGTAAGGAAGGGGGATGTGCTTGCGGACGGTCCGTCAACGGACCGAGGCGAGCTTGCACTCGGCAAAAACCTCCTTGTGGCTTTTATGCCCTGGAGAGGTTATAACTACGAGGATTCCATCCTGATCAGCGAGAGGCTTGTAAAAGACGATGTTTTGACATCGATTCACATAGAAGAGTTGGAGTGTGTTGTAAGGGATACGAAACTGGGCAAAGAGGAAGTAACAAGGGATATTCCTAATGTAGCGGAAGAGATGTTAAAAGACTTAGATGAGAGCGGAATAATAAGAATCGGTGCAAAGGTTAAACCGGGCGATATACTCGTTGGAAAAGTTACCCCTAAAGGAGAGACACAGCTCACCCCCGAAGAGAAACTCCTAAGGGCCATATTTGGAGAGAAAGCGGCAGATGTTAAGGACACTTCCCTTAGGGTTCCGCATGGAATAGAAGGTATAGTCATAGACGTTAAGGTACTTTCAAGAAGAGGACTGGAAAAGGATGACAGAACAAGGGATATTGAGGATAGAGAGATCTCCAACATTTTAAAGGATCAAGAAGACCAGATGAACATAATAATAGATAGCGCAAGAGAAAAGATAAAGAGGCTTCTTCTAAATGTTCCTTTGCAGGGAGACTTAAAGGATGGCAAAGGAAAGGTCTTGGTGAAAAAAGGAGAAAGGATAACTCCCGAAATTATAGATAAGCTTAGTGTTGACAGGCTTAAAAACCTCAAGGTCAAAGATGAAGAATTACAGGCAAAGATCGAAAAGATAATAGATACCATGGAAAGTCAGCTCGATCTCGTACGGCTTTACTACGAGGACAAGATCAACAAGCTAAAGAGGGGTGATGAATTACAGCCTGGGGTTTTAAAAACGATAAAGGTCTACATAGCCATGAAAAGAAAGATCGCGGTAGGTGATAAGCTTTCAGGGAGGCATGGTAATAAAGGCATAGTCTCCATAATACTTCCAGAGGAAGACATGCCTTTTATGGAAGATGGCACCCCTGTGGATGTAGTTTTAAACCCGTTAGGAGTTCCCTCGAGGATGAATGTGGGACAGATACTCGAGACCCATCTGGGTTGGGCAGCCAAGGAGCTCGGAAAGCGAATAGGTGAACTTGTGGATGCGTATTACAATGGAGGTCAATCAGCGGAAACGATAAGAGATTATCTGAAGAAGATTTATAAGGACGAGGAGATGGACAAGTTTCTGGACAGAATCTCTGATGAGGAGTTACTCGATCTTGCATCCCGAATGAAAAAAGGGGTATTTTTCGCGGTTCCCGTGTTTGAGGGAGCCAAAGAACACGAGATAAAGGAATTTTACAAACTTGCGGGCATGAACGATTCCTGGCAGGTTACCTTATACGACGGAAGAACTGGAGAGCCATTCCATCATCCTGTGACGGTCGGATACATGTACTTACTTAAACTCCATCACCTCGTTGAGGACAAGATCCATGCGAGGTCAACAGGTCCTTACTCGCTAGTTACGCAGCAACCGCTAGGAGGAAAAGCTCAGTTTGGAGGACAAAGACTTGGAGAGATGGAAGTTTGGGCTCTCGAAGCGTACGGAGCGGCTTACTCACTACAGGAGTTCTTGACGATTAAATCAGACGATGTGGCTGGCAGGGTGAAGGCGTATGAGGCAATCGTCAAAGGTGAGGACGTTCTCACTCCCAGTATTCCCGAATCATTCAACGTACTTGTCAAGGAACTCCAGAGCCTTTGCATGAATGTCGAACTATTGAAAGAGTGAAAGGAGGAGGTTTACCTTGGAAGAGTATTTCAAGATTGGAGAAAAAAATAAAGACCCTTTAGCCTACACGGCTATAAGGATTAGTCTAGCTTCCCCAGAAATGATAGAGAAATGGTCCTATGGGGAAGTGAAAAAGCCAGAGACAATAAATTACAGGACCTTCAAGCCTGAAAAAGATGGTCTTTTCTGTGCAAAGATATTCGGTCCTGTTAAAGATTACGAATGCCTGTGCGGGAAATACAAAAGGATGAAACACAGGGGCATAACTTGTGAAAAGTGTGGCGTGGAAGTTATCCAGTCGAAGGTGAGAAGGGAAAGAATGGGACATATAAAACTGGCTTCCCCTGTTGCCCATATCTGGTTCCTAAAAGCCATGCCGAGCAAAATAGGGACCCTTCTTGAATTGACGGTTAAGGACGTGGAAAGAGTGCTCTATTTTGAGTCCTACATAGTTATTGATCCCGGAAATTCCCCATATAAAGAAAGGGAACTCATCTCAGAAGAAGAGTATCTGCAGGCCAAGGAGAAATACTCCTTCGTTGCAGGAATCGGGGCAGAAGCGATAAAGGAATGTCTAAAAAGGATAAACATAGAGGAACTTTCAAATACTTTAAAAAAGGAGATGAACGAGACGACAAGTGAGGCCAAGAAGAAAAAGATAGCTAGAAGACTGAAAATAGTTAACGCTTTCAAACAATCCGGGGTTAAACCGGAATGGATGATACTGGACATAATTCCTGTTATCCCTCCCGAACTCAGACCTCTTGTTCCTTTGGATGGGGGAAGATTTGCCACATCCGATCTCAATGACCTTTATAGAAGGGTGATAAATAGGAACAATAGGCTCAAAAGGCTCATGGAACTGAACGCTCCAGAAATCATAATAAGAAACGAAAAACGGATGCTTCAAGAAGCAGTAGATGCTCTCTTTGACAATTCTAAGGGTAGGGTGGTTCAGGGCACAAACAGAAGACCGCTCAAATCTTTAAGCGACATGCTAAGGGGTAAACAGGGAAGGTTCCGTCAGAACCTTTTGGGTAAGAGAGTGGATTATTCTGGAAGATCCGTCATAGTTGTTGGACCCGAACTGAGACTACACCAGTGTGGACTTCCAAAATACATGGCCTTAGAACTTTTTAAACCCTTTGTCTTCGGTAAGCTGATTCAAAAGGGATATGCGACCACGATCAAGACAGCCAAAAAGATGGTGGAAAAAGAAAGGCCTGAAGTCTGGGATGTTCTTGAGGAGATCATAAAAGAGCACCCTGTCCTCCTAAATAGAGCCCCAACGTTGCACAGGCTGGGAATTCAGGCATTTGAACCGGTCCTCATAGACGGAAAGGCGATAAAACTCCATCCCCTTGTATGTCCCGCTTACAATGCAGACTTTGATGGTGACCAGATGGCAGTACACGTGCCGCTATCTATTGAGGCGCAGACAGAGGCAAGAGTTCTTATGATGTCGACAAACAATATACTTTCCCCTGCCAACGGAAAGCCTATCATAGTTCCGACCCAAGACATCGTTCTTGGACTTTACTATCTCACTCTCGACAGAAAGTACCTAAGGGGTGAAGGAAAGATATTCTCTTCTCCGGAAGAAGTGATAATGGCGTACAATGACGGGAAGGTGGATCTCCACGCGAGGATAAAGGTAAGAATAGACGGGTCGATCAAGGAGACTACTGTTGGTCGGGTAATACTTAGGGATGTCCTTGAAATGGCACTTGCCGAAGCCGATCCGGTAAGAAAGGATGAAATCCTATTTCAGCTCTTCGATGACATAAATAAGATAATGGATAAGAAGGCCATCTCCCAGCTGATTGAAAGGTGCTACATGCTGGGAGGGGAAAAAGTAACTGTTATTGTGAGTGACAGGCTAAAAGATCTCGGATTTCACTATGCGACGGTCGGGGGTATCTCAATATGTGTAGATGATATGAAGATACCTGAGAAAAAAGAGTACTTGATAAACAAGGCAAAAGAAGAGGTCCTTGCTGTCCAAAACCAGTACAAAGAGGGGCTTATAACAGATGGTGAAAGGTATAACAAAGTAGTCGATATATGGGCGGATGTTAATGAGAGGATTGCCGATGAGCTTATGAAAGAACTAGGGCTTGAAAAGATAGTGACTCCGGATGGTAGGATCGAGTATCAAAACAGCTTAAACCCGATTTACATGATGGCTCACTCGGGAGCGAGAGGAAATCCACAGCAGATAAGGCAGCTTGCGGGCATGAGGGGACTTATGGCGAAACCGTCCGGAGAGATAATCGAAACTCCTATAACGAGCAACTTCAGAGAAGGGCTCAACGTTCATCAGTACTTCATTTCTACCCACGGCGCAAGAAAAGGGCTCGCGGATACGGCGTTAAAGACGGCAAATGCAGGATATCTCACGAGAAGATTAATAGATGTTGCGCACGATGTGGTTGTTACCGAGTATGACTGCGGTACAATCGACGGCATAGAAGTAGGTCCACTTATTGAGGCCGGAGAAGTGATAGAGCGTTTGGATGCCCGAATACTGGGAAGAGTTGCTCTAGAAGACATAAAAGATCCTGACACAGGCGAAATAATAGTGAGGAAGAATGAGGAGATAAGGGAGGAACATCTAAAAAAGATAGAAGAGGCCGGTTATGAAAAGGTAAAAATCCGCTCTGTTTTGACGTGCAGATCGAAAAGGGGTGTATGTGTTCTCTGCTACGGAAGGGACCTCGCAAGAGGAAGGCTTGTAAGTATCGGAGAAGCTGTGGGTATAATTGCGGCACAGTCGATCGGCGAACCTGGTACGCAGCTCACCATGAGGACTTTCCACATAGGTGGAGCTGCCGCAAGAAGAGCTGAGCAGTCTACTCTTGAGTGCAGAAACCCCGGTAGAGTGAAACTCATCAACACGAAGCTTGTAAGGGACAGAGAAGGAATCCCGACGGTAATGAACAGGAACGGGGAAATAGTAATAGTTGATGAAGAGACTGGAAGGGAAAGGGAAAGATATCCGCTTATATACGGTGCAAAACTAAAGGTAGAAGAAGGACAAAGGGTGGAAGAAGGTCAGATCCTCGCTGAATGGGATCCCTACACAATACCGATACTTTCGGAAGTGACGGGTAGGGTGAAATACGGTGATATTGAAGAAGGTATAACGATGCAGGAAAAGAAGGACGAGGTAACCGGTCTTTCCTACAAAGTTATTATCCAGCCTAGGGATCCAGAAAAGAGACCAAGAATATCTATTAAGGATGAAAAAGGTAGAACGATGATGGTGCCTGGAACAACAAGCCCAGCAAGGTACATTCTTCCGATCGGTGCCCACATAGTTGCAAACGAAGGGGATGAAGTTCATGCCGGTGACGTAATCGCAAAAATACCGAGAGAAACCACGAAAACAAAGGACATAACAGGTGGTCTGCCTCGGGTTGCCGAACTCTTTGAAGCAAGAAAGCCGAAAGAACATGCAATAGTGAGTGAAATAAATGGTTTCGTCTCTTTCGGAAAGATGACAAAGGGTAGAAGGGAGATAATTGTGACTAGTGAAAGGGGAGACCAGAGACGTTATATAATTCCAAGGGGTAAGCATATCCTTGTACATGAGGGAGATTATGTAAGGGCTGGTGAACCGCTTATGGACGGTCCAGTGAACCCGCACGACATACTAAGGATAAGCGGTCTAAAAGAACTAGCAAGGTATCTTGTCGATGAAATCCAAGAAGTCTATCAGTTGCAGGGTGTGAAGATTAACGACAAGCATTTTGAGATAATAGTGAGACAGATGTTAAAGAGGGTAAGAATTACTGATCCTGGAGACACAAACTTTATAATCGATGAACCGGTGGAAAGATGGATCTTTGAGGAGGAGAACCAGAAGGTGATAGCAAAAGGTGGAAGACCCGCCCAGGCAGAACCTCTCTTTTTAGGCATTACTAAAGCATCCCTTATAACAGATAGTTTTATATCTGCCGCAAGCTTCCAAGATACAACGAAAGTCTTAGCACAGGCCGCAATAGAAGGAAGGGTCGACTACTTAAGAGGCCTTAAAGAAAATGTAGTTATGGGAAGGATCATCCCGGCAGGTACTGGTTTTCCAAAATACAGACATTACGAGCTTAAAGTGGGAGCCAAAAAAGAAGAAGGACTTGAAGTCAAAGATGCAGCTTCTCTCTAAAAAACAGATCGGCTATCGAAAAAAGGAGAGGGTTTTTCCCTCTCTTTTTCATTTAAAGACAAAATCCGTTGACACCCTTTTTCTGATTCAGTAAGATTGTATGTGAAATTTTTTATTTGTTCCTCGGAAATCCGAGAAAGAGGAGGGGATTATGGAGATAAAGACAATTGGGGTTTTAGGTGCTGGTCTTATGGGACGTGGTATTGCGCAAGTTGCATCACAGGCTGGATTTAATGTCATAATGAGGGATATAGAGGACAGGTTCGTTGAGGGAGGACTTAAAGCTATAGAAAGCTTCCTTAAAGTGAGTGTGGAGAAAGGAAAGCTAAAAGAGGAAGAAAAGAATGAAATCCTTGGAAGGATCAGGGGTACAACCAAACTCGAAGACTTAAAAGACGTGGATTTCGTGATCGAAGCAGTAACAGAGAACATGGATCTAAAAAAAGAAGTTTTCAGAAGCTTGGATGAACTTACAAGGAAAGAAGTCATTCTTGCAACGAACACCTCTTCACTTTCTATCACGGAGATTGCGGTATCTACAAGGAGGCCTGATAAGGTTGTGGGGATGCATTTCTTTAACCCAGTACCACTTATGAGACTTGTGGAAATAATTCGGGGATACCATACGAGTGACGAGACGGTCGCAATAACGACTGAACTGGCCAAGAAATTCGGAAAGGAAACGGTCGAAGTGAAAAAAGATATTCCCGGTTTTATAGTTAACAGGTTATTGATACCCCATTTTCTTGAAGCAATAAGCCTTTACGAAAATGGGATCGGTACGAAAGAGGATATAGACAAGGCGGTCCGACTCGGTCTAAACTACCCGATGGGACCATTTGAGCTTATGGATCTTCTCGGCAATGACACCACTTACGCCATAGTCGAATACTTCTTCAACAATCTGAATAAAGAGCTTAAATGGTCAATGCCTTATAGCTTGAGAGCCCTTGTCCAGGCAGGCCGTTACGGTAGAAAGACAGGATCAGGATGGTACGATTACAAATGAGGCGGGAGGAGAAATGGAATTTCAGAATTTGATAGTGGAAAAGAAAGAAAACATCGCAATAGTAAAACTCAACAGGCCACCGGTAAATGTCCTTTCATCTAAAGTCTATACAGAACTTTTTGAGGCTTTTTCTCATTTGGAGAATGACGAATCAGTCCACGGGGTGGTCCTTACGGCTTCCGGAGACAAGGCCTTTTGTGCGGGACTCGACGTAAAGGAGGTGGAAGGTAAGGAAATAAACGAAATATCGGCCTTTGTCTGGGGAGTATCAAAAAAAACAATGGACAAGATCAGTTCTTTTCCTAGGCCTACGGTATGCGCCTTATTTGGACTTGCACTTGGGGGTGGCTTTGAGCTCGCGCTTGTGTGCGATTTTAGGATTGCCTCAAAGGATGCACAGATGGGTTTTCCTGAGATAAATCTTGGTATTATTCCGGGTTCTGGAGGGACGGTAAGGCTTCCGAGACTAATAGGTATTCCTAAGGCGAAGGAGATACTCCTTTCAGGGGAGAACATATCTGCCGATTACGCGCTGAGTCTAGGTTTATTAAATAAAGTGGTTGAAAGGGACAATCTTTTAGAGGAAGCACTAATTTTAGCAAAAAAGCTCGCATCCAAGCCGAAGATTGCTTACATGTTGATTAAAAGATGCGTAGATTCTGGTATGGAGATGGATATCTCCTCTGCCCTCAATTTTGAGCTCAGTTCGTTTATAGTCGCGTACAACTCCTATGATGGCAAAGAAGGATTAAAAGCATTTGTGGAGAAAAGAAAACCAGAGTTTAAAGGAAAATAGAGGAGGGAAAGATGTCAAGGAGAGCAGTTATACTGGCAGGGGGCCAGTGTAAATGGGGTGTTAGAGAAGCACACCTTGTAGATCTATTTCAAGAAGCCGCAAAGGCTTGCTTCGACGACATCCCTACTTTGAAACCGAAGTACGTGGATGGGCTTATAGTTGCTACTTCTTATTCAGGTAGATGTTCCTTTCAAGTAAATACAGCTCCGGTAATTGCCGAAAGGCTCGGTCTTAAACCGACCTCAATTTGTACGAGATGCGATACTCTTTGTGCTGGCGGTTCAACAGGAATAATCTTAGCAAAGGGTCTAGTTGAGGCCGGAATGGCGGACATTGTTATGGTAGCTGGTGGCGAAAAACTCTATACCCCACAAAAATGGGAAGTTTTCTACAGTGAGCTGGCATCGGTCGACCATGACTGGGACGGAGCCCAAGGCATGGGACTTCCGCCTCCATTTTTTGCTCTCACCGCGAAGGAACACATGAAGTATTACGGGACCAAAAAAGAAGATTTAGCTGCTGTCTCTGTGACGAATTACAATTACGCTGTGGACAACCCAGTCGCCCAGATGCAGAAAGCATTAACGATGGAAGAAGCATTAAATGCTCCTGAAGTGGTCCCACCACTTTCGCTTTATGACTGTTGTCCAATAACTGATGGGGCAGCAGCCTGCATTATAACAACCGATGAGATTGCCCGCAAATTTACCGACAGACCCCTTGTATACATAAGGGGAACCGCCCAAGTCTGTCTAAATAGTGTTACCGCGAACTTTCCCGGAGAACATCTCGCGGATTGGAAGCATTTAAGGATAGCTGCTGAAAAAGCATACAAAGCTGCAAAGGTGACCCCTGATGATATAAAAGTTGCTCAGACCCACGACTGCTTCTCCATTTCCGAGATCATAGAGGTCGAAGAGCTCGGGTTCTGCAAAAAAGGGGAAGGAGGAGCATTTTGCAGTTCCGGGCAGATAAAGATCGGCGGAAAGGTTCCTATAAATACAGACGGTGGATTACTCGCGTGTGGCCACCCGTTTGGAGGAACTGGCATTAGACAGGCAATAGAGATTATGAAGCAGCTCCAAGGAAGGGCCCGTCACCAGGTAAAAGATGCTGATATAGGGCTTACGCACAATCTAAGTGGTGCAAATGCTGAACACACCATCATAATATACGGCAGAGAGCCGGTAAAATAAGGAGGATAGTATGGCCGTATTGGGCATACCGATACTCGATAATCTCTACCCAGTGACTATGGATATGTGGCCGGTTCAGGCCAAAGAGTTTAATAGAATCTGGCAGTTCTACGAAAACCTAAAGCAGGGTCGATTTACAACGACGAAGTGCAAAGATTGCGGAAAGGTTGTGTATCCGCCGCGGGTTATATGTCCAGAATGCTACAGCGAACAACTAGAATACGTCGATTTGCCAAAGAGAGGAAAAGTGATAGTCTTTTCGGAAGAGGTAAGGGGGGTTCCACTGGGTTTTGAGGCACCCCTTATACATGCGGTTATCGATTTAGGGGTTGAGCCTGTACGGAGACTCTTATCGAGAATAATTAATTGTCCCGCGGGGTATTTGAAAGAGGGAGACGAGGTCCAGCTTGTTGTGTTCCCTATTCCTTCCCATCCTATCGATAAGGGAAAACAGGGAACAGTAATGGTGGACAGGGTGTTTTTTGCCTTCGAACCTGTGAAAAAGCCCTAGTGACTTTTTAAATTGGGACTTTGGATGTGATGTACAGCTAAAAGATATAAATAACGGGGGGTAAGTATGCCTATCAGAGTAGCAATAAATGGATTTGGCAGGATAGGAAGGCTCGTTTTTAGGGCGGGCTATAAGAACCCGGATTTAGACTTTGTGGCTGTAAACGATATTACGGATGCGAAAACCATGGCCCATCTTCTAAAGTACGATTCTGTCCATGGAACTTTCAAGTCTGAAGTTTTTGCGAAGTCGGATTCCATAATAGTCGATGGTAAAGAGATTAAGGCTTTCTCCATGAAGGATCCCGAATTACTGCCGTGGAAAGATCTTGATATAGATGTTGTTGTGGAAAGTACAGGAAAATTCACAGACAGGGAAGGTGCAGAAAAACATATAAAAGCGGGAGCGAAGAAAGTTGTCATCTCAGCACCGGCTAAAGGTCCTGATGTCACTTTTGTTCTCGGTGTGAATGAGGAAGTCTATAAGAAAGACAAGCACCACATAATATCTATGGGTTCATGTACGACGAATTGCCTTGCTCCGATAGCAAAAGTTCTGCAGAAGGAATTCGGGATAGAATACGGACTTATGACAACCGTTCACGCATACACTAACGATCAGGCCCTCCTTGACGAGCCCCACAGAGACCTTCGCAGGGCAAGAGCGGCCGCACTTTCTATGATTCCAACTACAACTGGTGCTGCAAGGGCTATGTCGGAGGTTATTCCCGAGCTTAAAGGAAAGCTTGATGGAATAGCGATAAGGGTTCCTACCCCGAATGTTTCCCTTGTCGATTTTGTGTGCCTCCTCTCAAGAGAGACAACGAAAGAGGAGGTCAATAACAAGTTCCGGGAGTATGCTAATGGCCCTATGAAGGGGATCCTTTACTGTTCGGAAGAGCCTCTCGTTTCCTGTGATTTTAATGGTTCCACCTATTCTTCGATTGTTGACATGGAGAATACAAACGTAATAGGCGGAAGGCTAGTAAAAGTTTTATCTTGGTACGATAATGAGTGGGGTTTTTCTAATAGGATGTGTGAGCTTATCTCCTACATAATGAAATAGGAGGATTGGGAGAGAATGAAGTACATAAACGAAGTCGATATCAAGGGAAAGAGAGTACTAATTAGGGTCGATTTTAACGTACCCCTTGACGAGTACGGAAATATAACCGATGATACAAGGATCAGGGCGCATCTGCCCACAATAAATTACGCGTTAGACGAAAACGCTAAAGTGATTTTAGCCTCCCATATGGGTAGACCGAAAGGAAAACGGGACGAAAGACTCTCTTTAAGGCCTGTAGCAAAAAGGCTCTCTAGGCTTCTTAAGAAAGATGTGAAGTTCCTAGATGATTGTATCGGTGAGGAAGTGGAAAAAGAGATCGAGAATATGAAGGAAGGGGACGTGGTCCTCCTAGAAAATCTGAGGTTCCACATAGGGGAAGAAAAAAATGACAGAGAGTTTGCTCAAAAACTTGCGCGGCTCTGCGACGTATATGTGGATGATGCATTTGCAGTTGCCCACAGAAAAGCGGCATCTAACGTTGGAATCACAGAATTTGTGAAGGTTAGTGCGGCAGGATTCCTCATGAGAAATGAGATTGAGTATTTTAAGAAGGCCATGGAAAATCCCATAAGACCGCTTGTGGCTATAATTGGTGGGGCAAAGGTGTCTGACAAGATAGGGGTTCTTGAGAAGCTTGTCGAAAAGGTTGACAAGCTTTTAATAGGCGGCGCCATGGCTTTTACTTTTCTTAAGGCTATGAATATGGATGTGGGAAAGTCCTTGTGCGAAGATAACATGATCGAGGTGGCAAAAAAGATCATGGCAAAGGCGAAAGAAAAGCAGATAAAGTTTTACCTTCCCGTAGATGTTGTAGTTGCGGAAAGACCTTCGAAAGATGCGGAAGTAAAGACGTGTCCTGTACAGGAGATACCGAAAGATTGGATGGGACTAGACATAGGTCCTGCAACAACGATGCTATTTTCTGAGGCTTTACAGAATGCAAAAACCATCGTCTGGAATGGGCCTATGGGGATGTTTGAATTGGATCCTTTCAGCAGAGGGACCTTTGCAATGGTAATGTACGTTGCCAATTCCCACGCTTTAACTATAGTTGGGGGTGGTGATACAGATGTGGCGATCCACAGGGCGGGAGAAAGCTATAAGATTTCATACATATCGACAGGCGGAGGTGCGTTTCTAGAACTTTTAGAAGGAAAGACACTACCGGCCATCGAGGCCTTAGAGCAATGTTCTTAACAAAGCTATGAAGAGGAAGTGGATTGTCGCTGGGAACTGGAAGATGCATAAGACTTTGGAAGAAGCGCGAATTTTGGCAAAAGACGTAGTTAAGCGCACAAGAAAGATTAATGCAGGCGAGATCGTTCTGGCACCACCTTTTACCGCGCTGAAAGAGGTAAATGAAGTAATAGAGGGATCCGGTGTAAAACTTGCGGCCCAGAATTGCCATTTTGAAGAAAAGGGTGCGTATACAGGGGAGATATCTCCATTTATGCTAAAAGACGTTGGGTGTACATACGTTATACTTGGACACTCGGAGAGACGGAAGCTTTTTCAAGAGACAGATGAGGTCATAAACAGAAAGATAAAAGCTGCATTAAGAGCTGGACTAAAGCCCATAGTTTGTGTTGGGGAAACAGAAGAGGAGAGGGATACAGGTATCACCGAGTACGTGATCGGTCAGCAATTAAAGAAAGCTTTGAAAGGAGTTGAGTTGACTGAAGATATTGTGATAGCGTACGAGCCAGTCTGGGCAATAGGAACTGGAAAGAACGCAACACCTCAAGAAGCTGAAGAGGCGCATAGATTCATCCGTGATCTCTTAATAAAAATCTACGGACAGGATGGGGAAACAATAAGGATTCTATACGGGGGGAGTGTATCACCGGAGAACGTATCTCAGATCGTTGCAATGGAAAATGTTGATGGCGCATTGGTCGGTGGGGCCTCCTTGAAATCTGAATCATTTGTTGCTATAATAGAAGAGATTTCTAGGATAAAGAAGTGATTACGTTTTTAGTTATACTGCATGTCCTTGTAACAATAGCGATGATATTTATCGTACTTATACAGTCAGGTCGGGGAGCAGAAATAGGGGCAGCATTTGGAAGTGGCGCAAGTCAGACGCTCTTTGGAAGTTCGGGAACAACAGGCTTTATGACCAAGCTTACAACTATTGCAGCAATAATTTTTATGCTTACGAGTCTTTCTTTGGCCTATCTTTACAGCCACAGGGAATATGTAGTAAAAGTTACGCCGAAAGTTGAAAAAGTTGAGGAAAAAGCTGGAGAAGGGAAAGGGCAATGAAGGAATCGAATAAATGCCGATGTGGTGGAACTGGCAGACACGCACGTTTGAGGGGCGTGTGGGGCAACCCGTGCGGGTTCAACTCCCGCCGTCGGCACCATATAACTTATTGAAATTATTATGGTTGACTCCCAAAATACCCCCTAAAAAACTGTCCCCAGACTGTCCCCACATGAAAAATCGAAATTTTTTTGTATTTTTTTTAATACAAAAATTTCTTAAGAAAACAAAGTGATGAATCTGAAAATTTTAATATGGGGAAAACAAAAAATTTTAGATTAATCGATTTCGGTTGCTTCTTTGTCTTTGTTGTCTTTGTTGTTTTCTTTTTTAAATTGCAGTATTGAAATTTTATTTATATCAACTTTTAAGCTGTTTATGTCCACATGTGCATACCTTTCAGTGGTTTTTATGTTCGTATGTCCTAAAAGTTTGGATATTTTTGCAATCGATACTCCATGATTCAATAAATTACTTGCAAAGGAGTGTCTTGTAGCATCATATAGCCTGAGTTTCTCATCAAGGTTGAGTTTTTTCTTTACACTATGCCATATTCTCAGCAGAGTGTCTTCTGTATAAGGCATTTTTGTTCTTGGATTTATAAACTCAAAATTGTCAGGAGTTTTATCTCTCAAGCATCTTATCGTAATGGACTTTAACTCTTCATGGATTGGATTAATTACAGGTTTTGACATTTTACCTTTTCTTTTATCTTTTAATACATTTTTTGAAAAGGTAGAGTGAATTATATAATAACCTTTTTCAATGTCTACATCTTTCACTTTTAACGCTCTTGTGTACTGAGACCCTAAAGTCAAGACACTTTCTATGCTCCAAAAGTGTAGAGTTTTTCATGCCGCTTTCCTTAACATTTCCTCATAATACCATGCCTCATATCCTTCTGGACTCATATACCCGAGCTCAGAATGGACGTAGAACTTGTTATAATCCACCTCGATCCATTTGCCTATCTTTTTTCTAGCCTCCTCCAGAGAAGAAAACTCATGAAGCCAGATCAACTCGTCCTTGATCGTCGTCATCATCCTCTCCGTATCCGCATTCCCCTTAGGATTATCATAAGAAGTAAATATCTGCTCAATCCCCAATATCTTCATATCTCTCATAAAAGAAGTCGAGGTTGGCTGTGAACCATTATCACTGACAAGCTTAAGCCCACTGCCTCTGACCCCAAAAGGAAATTCCCTAAGGACTGCCATCTCTAAGGCTTTTCCCCAATCCGATGCCTTGCTCTGTAACGAAAGATTCCACCCCACAATCTTCTTCGTACACCAATCCAATACAACCACCAAATAAACCCAACCTATGGAGGGGATGAGAAACTTCGTCATATCAATGCCCCAATAGTCACGAGGCCTCTCTGCCCGGGGCTTACTTTTTTAAGAAATCCGTTTCACCCTCTGAGTCCTCTGAGTCGCCATCAGCCCATTCTCCTTCATCAATCTTCTTATCCTCTTCTGATTGACCCAAAGATCCTCCCGATAACCTCAACCAGGCCCATACTCGGCGATACCCCCAAAAGGGATGATCTGTCTTTAACTCCCTAATCTTCTCCAAAATTCCATCATCTCGAATATCTTCCTTTTGATCCCGACTCTTCTGCTTCCGTAAATAATAGTAGCTACTGCGAGAAATCCTAAAAGCCCAATAAGCATCGCTGATCGTATAGCCAGCTCTCTTAAGCATCCCAACGGCCTTATCTTTTTCCCAATAGCTCCTCCGTTTTTTTAATATTTCAATCTGGATCGCCTGCTTCCCGATAATCCTCTGCAAGTTCTCAATCTCTGCTTTATAAAGATTCTCATCCGATGCCCCATTGACCAAAGCCTTCTTCCCACCTTCCAGAAACTTATCCCTTTAGCGATAATAAAGGGTCTCAATGATCTCGTGCTCCCGCCGTCTGTTTCCTTAGCTTCATCTTTACGCCTCCAGGAATAGAGTTTTTCCATTTACAAGGGATTTTAACTCTACACGTTTAGTGTGTTCACTTCACAAGGGGATCAGTATATAGTCCTCTCCATAATAACAGAAGAACTTGGACATTCGAGGCTTTCTATGGCAAGGTATTATATAAGCTTGTACGGACGTTAGATGAGAGTTTTGGAAAAGTCCTACGCAAAACACTCCTTTTCTTTTCCCCTGTCAGGTCATAAAACCCCCTTCATAACAAAAACCTTACTCAAACATACCATTTCCTTCACAATCCTTTTTGGCCTCACATACATTCTCACTGTAAAAGGTCCGGGCTTAAAGACTCTCCTTAGTCCTCTATTTCTCCTCTCTTTATCTTTAGAGTTTCTTATCCTTCTTCTCATCTCACTCCGAATATCCTTTCTGTTTAGATCAGCTGGAGAAGGTCTGAGTTTAAAAACCATCTATACGATAAATCTCACAAACAGGTTCTACACCATCTTTCTTCCCTCACTCCTCTCAGAAGCCACAAGAGCACTCAAATACCACCTCTATGGGATAAAAGATGGAAGGTCTATCCTCTTTCTCATTGTCGGAGACAGAATCATAGGATACATAACCTTTTCTGCAATCTTCCTTATGTCCATTCTTTACTCTGCACTCTCAAAAGGAGAGTATCAAAAACAGCTTCCTATCCTGGCCGGAATCCTCCTTTTCGTTATCCTCACCATCTTCCTTCTGAAAAGAACCATCAAAAGAAAAGTCCCAAACCATATTCAGTCGAAACACTTGCTCATAAGCTGTCTTCTTTCAGTTGCCGCCCAAACGGTAATACTGTTAAAGTATTTCTTCATAATCAGACTCATGCTCATGATAAACCTCACATTTTCTCAGGTGGCCTTATTCGGTTCCGCATCCCATCTCTCACAGATTCTTCCCCTCTCTTTGGGCTTTTTCGGTACAAAGGAGGCCTTTATGTTCTTTACGCTTAACGCCACATCTGGAGACATAACGAAAGCCACAAGCTTCATCTGCATCGTTGGTTTTATTGAAGTCTTAACCGGCTCCCTGGGTGGAATCCTCCATCTCTTCCAGTGGAAAGCCAATAAGGAAAGTAGATGACCCTTCTACCCTTCCGCATCCCGGTTCTCCTCATACTTTCAATCTCATCTCTTCTCATACTCTTCCTCTACGTACTGTCCTTTTCCTTCCGATTCTACACACATCCCTTCCTCAACCTCCTAACACATGGAGTATCCGGCGGGAAGATGTATTTTTTCCTTGCGTACGCATCCATAAGCCTGTTCATCGCCCATCTCACCCTGAATATGGGAAAAAGGAGTAACAAACCGGAGAAAGAGACCGAACCGAAAGAAAGGTTCCTAAGAAACCACTCCATAATGAAAAGACCCTTCATAAGAAAAAACCTCCCTTTACCCACAAAGAAGACCCTCTTCTTCATTTCCCTTTCTGCAGGAATGCTTTCCTCTATCGGTTCCTATCTCTGGTACGTCATAAAGTTTGACCTTTCCCTTTCCGCCTACCACTACCACTTCAGAGACACTGCAAACTCCGTAAACTCCCTCCTTCACATTCACACATCCAAGCTGTTTATTTACACACTTTCCGAGGTTTTCGGGATCGACCAATCTCTCTCCGGTATGGACACAGGATCGGTATTCAAGGACGTAATCCCCCTGGTCTTTCCTCTCAGCACTTCTTTGTGCTTCTTTCTCTGTCTTTTTCTCAGCCTCTTCCTCATAAGAGATACCGTGCTCCGCTGGAATGAAAGGGAAAGAGTCGGTATATCAGTTCTTTCTGTCCTGTGCTTCTTCTCGGTCATAAAGGCTATGGCAGATGGAGGCCCTCTTGCATATGACTTTCTGGTAGGAGTGCCCTTTATATACCTGATTCTTAGCTCGGATTCCTATGAAGGGATGGTACATCTCTTGAGAAAGAGCTGGAGAATCCTTTTTTGGGCGTATTTCTTGTTACTGAGCCTAATCGCTTTTCTGGATCCATCCTTAGGTATGCTCTCTTACACTCTCCAGAACGTAACAAGAACCCTTTCCCTCTTCCTTTTTGTCCTTTTCCTCACAGTAAGACACAAAACCACTCGCCCTACATTTCTCATAGGTATCACACTCTCATCCTCCGTCTTAGCCCTTGCAATCTCAAACTCCTTTAAAACATCAATCAAACCTTTCCTTTCCCCTGTCGGGTCTTATGCGGTCATTCACTATTTTGACTTTCAAAGGGATTCCAGTTTTACAGACACCGATCAACTCAAAGACAGAGCTCTCCCATACTGTCTGACCCAAAAAGAGCCTGTTTACACATCCCCTTTTGTGGATGTGTTTAGAATATACCCGAAAGCAATATACCCTAAAGCTGAAGAGACTCCTCTGGAGATTTACAGGAGGTTCAATGAAAACCCTTTAAGAAACAGACACCTGGCCATCCTGGAGGGAGAAAAAAGAACATGTGGCCTCGTCCTCCGGATCAGGTTTGTACGAACAGACACACAAGAGGTTCATCTCGACACTTTACCGATTTTACACCTGGGCGCAGTAAGAGACACAAAAGATCCAGATGCATTTTTCCTCACCCTAAAGTTCAATCCACAGATTTTTCCATTCCTTGCCCACTCTGAAAAAAGAGACATAAACCAGCTCGACGAGAACCACAAGTGGATAATGTACCTCTTCCTGAACCATTACCTCTACCACTCGGGCGTAAGAGAGTTCATAATGACCCCAATGGCATTCTTCTGCGGCGAATGAATAATATCAGCCTATTGTCTAATCGTTTTATCAGAAGTTCTCGTACTCAGCCTCAATCGAGTGGTTTGTCCTGTTATACTTGAGTATGAGCACTCCACCGCTTTTAAAAGGAATGCACAACCTCCTTCTGGAGGGATACCCGGGCTGTCCGCACTCGTAGTCCCTGAAACACTGCGCTCTCGGTTCCTGAAACCTGGAATACACACTTTTGTCAAGGACAACCGGTGGAGTATCTGTGTAGTTCTTGCAGGGCTCATCATCGAAGAAAATCAGATTTCCCAGATTGAAATTCGCCGTAAAATACTCAAGCGGCCTTCCATCAATAATCCACTTCGAGTAATAGAGTGTAAAAGCTGATCTTGCCGATGCGACAATACTATCCGCAATGGCCTTATCCGCACTCTTCTTCATATCCATATACTTCGGTATTGCAACCGCCGCAAGAATCCCGAGGACGATTACAATGATGACAAGCTCGATGAGTGTGAAACCTGTTTGTCCAGAAATCCTTTGTCTGAGAGTCTTAGAAATCATTTGTCTGAGAATCTTAGAAAGTCTTAAGGCCTTTCTGAGGAATCCATAACTCTCCATAGGACTACCTCCCAAGGGTTTCTGATTTTAAGTCATCATTAACCCCAGTACACAACATCCCCAACGCCTTCTCTGCTCTTTACTACTCCGCCATAGAAATCACCATCAGGAAGTTCGACTTTAAGTTTGACTTTGACCAGTACTGTCTGCTTTGGAGCGAGCTTCTCAGTGTGACTTTCCAGCCTGAACATCCCGTTTTGTTCGATAAAGCCAGTTTCAACACCTTTAAGAGTCAAGTCTCCGTTGCTTGTGATGTTAAGTATAGCATCTTTGTTTTTAAGCTGAAAAGAAGAGATTTTTATAGAATACAGAGAAGCCTGCATACCCCATCTAAGTTTTACTATCTTATTGGGCAGGAGTGAGTCAACAAAATAATCCACATGCGGGGCAGCAAGTATCACAGTAGCACCGTACCTAAACGCAAGTTTTCTCAAACCTTTTGCCACAATAGCAGCCATTTCCGGATTAAGCGTAGACGCAAACTCATCGGCAACCCAGATGGGCTTTCCAGAATCACAGAGTTTTGCCACTGCAAATCTGTACTTCTGTCCGTTGGAGATTTTGTATGGTGTCTTAACGTAGAGATGTGCTTCTGTAAGCCCTACGGAGTTTAACAGTTCAACCGCTTCCTTTATGTCCTTTCCCTGTTTCACCTGGTCTATCAAAGGCATTGAGCTGTCAAATTCAGTCTCTAACACTGCAACATCGTCTTTCTCTATCTGAGGAAAGAACCGCTCCAGTCAAGAATCTGTTCCAACTCCGAAGGCTGCCGAGTCAATAACTGCAGAACAACGCTTTTGCCACTCCCCGATGCACCTGTGAACAAGTACCACGTCACCTAGTTCTATCGTCAGAGAGAGGTCTTTAACTACGTGAAAGTCCTATTCCGAATCAACCCCAAAAACATCCCTTATGACTTTCGTTCTTTCGCTCTCCATGTTTTTATTTCTGTATTTCAAAGAAAGTCTTTTGAACTCCAGCCGCTTCCCAAGCAGGGGCCGCTTAGGCAAAAACGATGGATCAGACTGTCTCCTGTAAGGGGCAAGTTTCTCTACCATATGGGGATATATGGGGTAAACCAAGTAGGGTTTTTTCTCTTGGTTAGTTAAAAAGTCATACCTTGAAGAGTCTCTCTCTGCAAAACTTCCGTTCCCGTACTTTGGTATAACAGCATTTCCCCTGTAACCCTTCGTATAACCAATACTTATAAAACCCACTTTCTCAAAGAACTTGTGGTAATCAGTCATCGCTCCGATGACCTCCACTACTATTGGTTTATAATGGTTTATATCCCAGTACTCTTTTACGTAATTTACGAGATGTTTCACCATCAGAATACCTAAGTGTATCCCTCTAAACTCCGGATGGATGACAATTCTCGGGATACGCACAACACGATTGATAAGGCCGCTTGTCATCTGTTCTTTAAAATTTGTCTTGAATAAGTCAAACCTCGGTCCCACTGCTGGAACAGAGGCGGACAAAACTCCGTACCCTACTATCCAAACCTGTTCTATTTCTGCAACAAGTACGGTTCTTCTCCCCACTATTTTGTTCAGTCCCTTTCCCCTGTAATGGAACCTTTCCAGTTCTCTGATCATTTTCAAGTCTCTTGTGCTTCTCCTATCCCTGAAAACCACTTCAAACTCGTGAGGATAAACGTAGACACGTTCCCTCCTCTCGTAAGGAGGCTATATTTTTACATTCGCGACTTGCTTTGTTGCTTTGTCAGTGAATACCTTGTATATCTCTTTAAACTCACGGAAAGAAGGAATTGGAGTTGCCCCATCAAACCTGACACCCCTCTGACTTAATTTGCATCATCCTATACTCCCTTGGCGATCTCATCTTAAGTCCCCTATGGGGATGGTGTACATTATAATCTTCAAACCATTAAGGCAAGAGTTCTATAACTGTTTTGGCTTAAGGAACATCATGCATATACACATAGTCTCTTTTAAAGGTTTTGATGAATGCCTTAATCCATGCCGTTAGATTCAGGGCTGTAATATGGAGTGGTATCTTTTGATGTATGGGCAGGCTCATTATCACATAACCACTGGATCCTCTTTTCCCGAAACGCTATTCAAAAGTCCTGATAATGTGTATACGATATCAGTTTTTCTAACGGGCAATCTCAAGAGCATCCCTTAAGATCTCTACCTCCATAGTCTTTTTACCAAAAAGAGGCTTAATTCCCGTATCTGTTTTTTGAGGTAATTCACCTCGAGAGAGGGGAACGAGAGGTTCCTCTGATCAAGTAGCAACTAATGCCCCTTCGTGGATAAGACGTCTGCACTTAAAGATTTGATTGGGATGGACTTCATCCTTTCTTGCCACAGAGGATGTGCTGTTCCCTGGTTGTTCTGCCTCTTCCACCATGGCTTTCTTCTGCTTAAGGCGTCCAACGTCTCCTTCCCTTAATAGCATTGTGGGCTAATACACCTTTTCCCTTCTTCCCGTTAAATGGCTATTACTACAACTTATTTTGGTTGGGAGGGTGTGTGGTGTAAATGGGGAGTGGTACAGTAAGGCTTTATAATGGGAGTGAGTTCTGTGGTGGAAGTGAGAGAGCCAAATGAATGGAACGGAGTTTTTTCATATCTTGGAGTTACCCTTTATCCTATCCCGCCTTCTGCAAAACATGTAATGGGGGTTATAGAGAGTTCTCACAGGACAAATGATGAATAATTTCTCATAGTACACATGAAAGGTGTAAGGCATGAAATAAACTATTTATTTATGGCAAAAAGATGGCAGTATATTCAGAGCTTTATTAGAAAGGATATGGACATTCTTTGTGTGGTTTGTAAGACAGGAAGAGGAGGGCTGAATATAATATGTCACGTGCTATCTTAAACGAAAAAAAGCATTGATGTTGAAGTACTGAATCGGAGAAAATTGTACTTAAATAATCTGTCCCCAAACTGTCCCCAGAGCGTTTTCTCATATGCAAATGTATAATCATTTCAATAAGTTATGATAATAAAATGCGGGTTCAACTCCCGCCGTCGGCATTTTATAGATTTTTCGCGCCCAATCGATTCAAGTTCCCTCGAATCCGATCCTCGATTTTTTTGACAAACTATCTTTTTTCCGGAATAAGTGGAAGGCCTTTGGTTTCTTTCTCTTTTATCTCTTCTATTGCCTTTTTTATTGCCAGGTAGCGGGCAGCTGTGGAAGGATGTGTTGAGCCCATGAGGTTTATTGCGCCAGGATAATAAGTGGCCATTCTTCTCCAGAGTTCCTCTGCCCCTTCAAGCTTAAATCCGGCCCTGTAAGCGAGATAACATCCTACATAGTCCGCTTCAGCTTCGAATTCCTGGCTAAATACCTGGGCCCCAATTTGCGAACCTAGATCTACCATATTAATTCCTGTCACAGCTGTGATCACACCCCCGAGCATCGCACCTAAAAGCACGTTTACTTTC